>DATDLA010000033.1:0-6085 GCA_036519535.1 Methyloceanibacter sp. | reverse complement strand
AAGCCTTGGTTACCGGCCTGGTTTGGATTGGCGCCCAAACATGGCAAGCTAGAGGCTTGAGCCAATGGGAACTTTTCGAGGACACTTGGCGATGTTGAACGAATTCAAGGAATTTGCGCTACGCGGCAACGTCATGGACATGGCGGTCGGCGTCATCATCGGCGCCGCCTTCTCCACCATCGTCAGGTCGCTGGTCGACGACATCATCATGCCGCCGATTGGCGTCCTCACCGGCGGCATGGACTTCAGCAGCATCTTCATCGCGCTCAACGGCGAGCATTACGATTCGCTCGCGGCGGCGCGGCAGGCCGGCGCCCCGACCATGAATATCGGGCTGTTCATCAACAATGTGATCAGCTTCCTCATCGTCGCCTTCGTCCTGTTCATGGCGATCAAGGCCATGAACCAGCTTCGCCGCAAGCAGGAGCAAGAGCCGGCAAGCGAGCCGCCGCCGTCGCGCGAGGTGCAGCTTCTCGAGGAAATCCGCGACGCCCTGGTCAAGCGCAGCTAGGGCCCCACTCGACAATCTCTAGTCCACGGCTAGGAGTGAACAAATTTTGCGCGGGCCCCCACCTTGGGAAGGCGAGCGTTTGCGCCAAGGCCATTTACGCAAAAAATTTCTTCCAATCTTCTGCCATAGGAACGATTTTGCTTCTTTTCGATTTCATGGCCTACCAAATGGAATGAATTTCCACTAAATTCTCTCCAAGACGAGGCGTCCTGACGGGAAAAACCGATGGCGGCTAACAGCGCGTCCACCGATGTCATTATTATTGGCGCTGGCCCAGTTGGGCTGTTCGCGGTGTTTCAGCTGGGGCTGGCGCAGCTGAAGGCGCATGTGGTCGATATTCTCGACCGGCCGGGCGGCCAATGCGCCGAGCTTTATCCTGAGAAGCCGATCTACGACATTCCCGGCCTTCCGGTCTGCACCGGCCAGGAGCTGACCGACCGCCTGCTCGAGCAGATCAGGCCATTCGAGCCGGTGTTTCATTTCGGCGAGATGGCCGCAGCGCTCGGCAAGACGGCCGAGGGACAGTGGCAGCTCACCACCGACGCTGGCCTCGTTATCACCGCGCCGGTGTTGGTGATTGCTGCCGGCGGCGGCAGCTTCGTGCCGAAGCGCCCCCCCATTCCCGGCATCGAGGCCTATGAAGGCAGAAGCGTGTTCTACGCCGTGCGCCGCATCGAGGAGTTTCGCGGCCGCCATATCGTCATCGCCGGCGGGGGCGATTCCGCGCTCGATTGGACCGTCAATCTCGCGCCGATCGCCGGCTCACTCGCCCTCCTGCATCGCCGCCCTGAGTTCCGTGCCGCTCCCGCTACGGTCAGCAAGATGCGGGAGCTGGAAGCTCAAGGCCTGGTGCGCTTCGAGCTTGGCCAGCCTGTCGGACTGAAAGGCGCCGACGGCAAGCTTGAGGCCATGGCGATCAAGCGCATGGACGGCTCGACCGGCGAGATCGCCGCCGACACGCTGCTTCCCTTCTTCGGCCTGACCATGAAGCTCGGGCCGATCGCCAATTTCGGCCTCAATCTCAACGAGAACCTGATCCCGGTCGACACCGAGAAGTTCGAGACCGGCACCAAGGGCATTTTCGCCATCGGCGACATCAACACCTATCCCGGTAAGCTGAAGCTCATCCTGTCCGGGTTTCATGAGGCGGCGCTGATGGCGCAAGCCGCCCATCGCTACGTCCATCCTGACAAAAAGCTCCGTTTCCAGTACACAACCTCTTCGTCCGAGCTGCAGCGTCTGTTGAAGGTGGCCTAACATGTTCGTCGTCGTGCGTATGCCGGACGGAGCTTCCCATCGCCTCGAGGCGCTCGAGGGCTGGCGGGTCATGGAGGTGATCCGCGACTGGGGCCTGCCTATCAAGGCCGAATGCGGCGGCGCCTGCGCCTGCGCTACCTGCCATGTGTGGGTGGACGCAAAATGGCTGCCGAAGCTCACGCCTCCCACCCATGAGGAACTCGAAATGCTCGATGGCGCGTTTCACGTGGATGAGCGTTCGCGCCTGTGCTGCCAAATCATCATGTCGCCGGAGCTTGACGGGCTCGAGCTCGAGCTTGCGCCCGAAAGCTTGGCCGATGCGCCGCTCGCGCGCCTTGCGGTTGGAGGCTGAGGACCGATGCGGACTTTCCCAATCTTCGTCAGCGTCGACCGCAAACCGCCTCTGGTGACGGGCGGCGGCGAGCTTGCCGCGATCAAGGCGCGGCTCTTGCTGAAGCGCGCCGAAACCGTCGACATCGCCGCCGATCGGCTCGGCCCCGAGCTTGCCGAACTTGAGCGTGCCGGGCGTGTCGCTCTAACGCCCGCGCAGCCCGGCGTCGATCAGGTGCGTGGCCGGCCTTTGGTCATTGCCGCGACCGGCGACGACGCTGAAGACGCCCGCGTTGCCGCGATCGCACGGGCGCTTGGCGTGCCCGTCAATGTTCCCGACAAGCCCGCTTTATGCAGCTTCGTCATGCCGGCCATCGTCGATCGCGGCGAGGTGACCGTGGCCATCGGCACTGAAGGCACCTCGCCGGTGCTCGCCCAGCGCCTGCGCGCCTGGCTTGAGCACGAGCTGCATCCACGTCTCGATGCGCTGGCCCGTCTTGCCGGAGACTTCCGCGACGCCGTCGCCGAGACACTCCCGGCGGGACGCCCGCGGCGCAAATTCTGGGAAGGCGTGTTCGACGGCGCCGCAAGCGAAGCAGCGCTCGCCGGCGAAGAGAGCGAAGCGCGCCGCCTGGTGAGCGAAGCGATCGAAGCCGCGGCGAAAGCGCAAGCCCTGCAGGGCCGTGTGCTCCTCGTCGGCGCCGGCCCCGGCGATCCTGAGCTGTTGACGCTGAAAGCGGTGCGCGCGCTGAAGCAAGCCGACGTCATTCTCTACGACCGCCTCGCCGGCACTGGCGTGCTCGAGTATGCCCGCCGCGAGGTCGAGCTGATTCCCGTTGGCAAGGCGAAGTGTGAGCACAGCGTCCCGCAAGACAAGATTCAAGCGCTGATGATCGAGCGGGCGCGCGGAGGACAAACCGTGGTGCGGCTCAAAGGCGGCGATCCTCTGGTGTTCGGCCGCGCCGGTGAGGAAATCGCCGCGTTGCGGCATGCCGGCATCGAGGTCGAGATCATTTCCGGCATCACCGCCGGGCTCGCCGCCGCAGCGTCCTTGCAGATCCCGCTCACCCATCGCGACATCTCTCATAGCGTGACCTTCATCTCGGGCCACGAAGCCGGCGGCGACGAGCCGAGCTTCGAGCATCTCGACCTCGCTGCACTTGGCAAGGGCGAGAGCACGCTGCTCGTCTATATGGGCGTTTCGACCGCAGGGCTGATCGCACGCCGGTTGATCGATGCCGGTTGGAAGCCTGACTGCCCGGTCATCGCCGTGGAGAATGCGAGCCGCGACAGCGAGCGCCGCGTCGCCACCACCCTTGCCGAACTTGCCGCCTCACCTGAGCGCCTCGAGCTGAACAGCCCTGCCGTCCTCATCTTCGGTGAGGTCGCCGGACTTCCCGCCTCCGGCCTCGTTGAAGACGCGCTGTCGTCACCTGAGTTGAGCCGCGCCTATGCCTAACGTCGTCACCGCCAACCGTCTGATCGACGGCATCGTCGTCTACCTCGCCCCCGACGGCGGCTGGGTGGAGGAACTTGCCCGCGCCAAGCTCGCCGGCAGCGAGGAGGAGACCAAGGCGCTGGAAAGCGAAGCTGCCAGGGCTGTTGCTGAGCGCCGCGTCGTCGCCGTTTACCCCATGGAGGTCGCGCTGCACAACGGCGTGCCGGTCGCAACTTCCGTGCGCGAGCGCATTCGCGCCGCCCACAAAACCACTCTGACCAAGGATTGGTACGATGTACCGCTATGACGAGTTCGACCACGCCTTCGTGCATGAGCGTGTGTCGCAGTTCCGCGAGCAGGTCGAGCGAAGGCTCGCCGGCAAGCTGACGGAGGACGAGTTCCGCCCGCTGCGCCTGCGCAACGGTCTCTATTTGCAGCTGCACGCCTATATGCTGCGCATCGCCATTCCCTATGGCGTGCTCTCGCCCCGCCAGTTGCGCCAGCTTGCCATGATCGGGCGGCGCTTCGATCGCGGCTACGGCCATTTCACCACGCGGCAGAATCTGCAGTTCAACTGGGTGAAGCTGGTCGACGTGCCGGAGATCCTGAGCGCGCTCGCCGACGTCGAGATGCATTGCATTCAGACGAGCGGCAATTGCGTGCGCAACGTCACTGCCGATCCCTTCGCCGGCGCCGTCAATGACGAGCTGGAAGACCCGCGCCCCTGGTGCGAGGTGCTGCGCCAATGGTCGACGCTGCATCCCGAGTTCAGCTGGCTACCGCGCAAGTTCAAGATCGCCGTCTCAGGTGCCGCCGAGGATCGCGCCGCCACCGGCTTCCACGACATTGGCCTCCGCATCGTGCGCGGACCTGAGGGCCGGAACGGCTTCCGCGTGCTAGTCGGCGGCGGCATGGGCCGCACGCCCTATGTCGGGCAGGAGATCAGGCCGTTCCTCGAGAAGGAGCACCTGCTCTCCTACATCGAATCGATCCTGCGCGTGTACAATCTCCATGGCCGCCGCGACAACCTCAACAAGGCGCGCATTAAGATCCTCGTCAACCAGCTCGGCATCGACAAATTCCGCGAGGATGTCGAGGCCGATTGGCAGGCGACGCGCAAGGACGCGGTCGATCTGCCGGCGTCCGAATATGCCCGCATCAACTCCTATTTCGCCCCGCCCGATCTCGTTCCTGGCCCTATCAAAGACGAGGGCGTCGAGCAGCGGCGCATCGCCGATCCCACCTTCGCCAACTGGCAGAAGCACAATGTCAGGCCGCATCGCGTTCCGGGCTATGTGAGCGTCGTCATCTCGCTGAAGGAGCCCGGGCGCACGCCCGGCGACGCAAGCTCGGACCAGATGGATTTCGTTGCCGATCTCGCCGAGCGCTACAGCCGGAACGAGGCGCGGGTGAACTACACCCAGAACCTCATCCTGCCCCACGTCGCGCGCAGAGATCTGCTCGCCGTCTATGACGAGCTCAAATCCAAGGGGCTTGCCACCGGCAATTACCATCTCTTGGGCGACATGATCTGCTGTCCTGGCCTCGACTATTGCAACCTCGCCAATGCCCGCTCGATCCCGATCGCCAAGGAGATCGCCAAGCGCTTCGAAGATCCTGCACGTCAGGAGTTGATCGGGCCGCTTCGCCTCAACATGTCCGGCTGCATCAACGCCTGCGGGCATCACCATTCCGGCAATATTGGCATTCTCGGCGTCGACAAGAAAGGCACCGAGCTCTACCAGATTTCGCTCGGCGGCAGCCCGAAGGACGACGCCGCGGTCGGCACCATCATCGGCCCTGGCTTCCGGGCCGAAGCCGTGCCTGATGCCATCGACACCATCGTCTCGACCTATCTTGCCAACCGCAACGACGGCGAAGACTTCCTCGCCACCTGGCGCAGGATCGGTGCGGCGCCATTCAAGGAGGCCCTCTATGGCGCTGCTTGATCTTCGCACCGGCGATCTCGTCGCCAGCACGGGCGACGACGATGCGCTGCTCGAACCGACGGCCAACGCCGCCGAGCTAGCCGCTGCCGCGGCAACAGGCGGGCCCATCGCCATCCGCTTTCCCAGCTTCGGCGACGGCCGCGGCCATTCGCTCGCGGTGCTGCTGCGCGAGCGTCACGGCTTCAAGGGCGAGATCAGGGCCGTCGGCTATCTGATCCCAGACCTTGCGCCCTTCCTGCTGCGCTCAGGTTTCGACACTGCCGAGATCACCGATGCCAATGACGTCGAAACCTGGAAGGGTGCGCTGACCCGCATCCGCCATCTCTATCAGCCTGGCTTCCGCAACCCGCAGCCGCTTCGCCGCGATGCCTCAAAGCGGGCCGCCGAGGCGTTGAACGCGCGGCTTGCGAGGATCGAGAATCTCTCCGAGCGCATCGCCGAAATGCGGCGGTCGGTGGAGGGGCGTATCGTCTTCTCGACCAGCCTCGGCCTCGACGATCAGGCCATCCTCAATGCCGTCGCCGAGGCGAAAGCCGACATCGATATTTTCACCCTCGATACCGGACGCCTGTTTCCCGAGGTGCTGGAGACCGTCGAGCT
>DATDLA010000032.1:0-5927 GCA_036519535.1 Methyloceanibacter sp. | reverse complement strand
TTCTTTCAGCTTAGCGTCAGCGAAGGCTTTGTCAGAGATCAATTTCACGTTCGTATAAACATTTAGCGCAGCGCTTCGCAGTGCAGCATAAGCCGCGAGCACGGCGACCCCGGCATCTGAGATCACCCCGAGATTGCCTTTGGCCGAGGCGACTGCGGCGAGATCGATGACCTCGCGCGCGGCCTGGCAGCAGCGCAAGGGAACGTCGGTGGCGAGCTTGAGCGCCTCCTGGATGGCGGCGCTGCGCGACACCTTCTCGGCGTCGGTCTCTTTGGGCAGGCCGTAGGCCCCCATCACCGCGTCGAACGCCTTGACGTCGTCCTCGATCATGCCGGTGAGCCTGTGGCGCAACGCCTCGGCTCTCATGAGCAGCGCGCGCATCTCGTCTTCAACGTCGGCATATTTCTTCTTGCCGATGGTGAGATTGCACACCATGGCCACGAGCGCAGCACCCATGGCGCCGATGATGGCCGCGGCGCTGCCGCCGCCGGGCGTTGCGTTCTGGCTCGCAAGCTCGTCGACAAATTTGTCGATGGCGCTCTCTCTGATCATGCGTCAGCCATCTCCTTGGCGAGAGCGTAGATATGCTCTGCGTCGAGCACCTGCTCGGGGTTTTCGAACAGCTGTCCGATGCAGGCGCGATGCAGCTTCAGTTTGAGGCCGCCGATCCCGAGCGCGCCGAAGCAGAGCTTGCCGTCCCGCTCCTTGCCCTTGTCGGTCGCCTCGATCCCTTCCAGCCCAAGCGGCGGTTGCGCGTTCACATCGGCGACCGCCTCAATGGTCGGGTTGCCTTCCCAGTGCGAGGTCTTGACCAGCTCGATGCCGATGGCGCCGGCGGCGAACACGATCTGCGCGCCCTCGAGGTCCTTGGCGCGCGCTGCCTCGTCGGCGCCCTGCACCGGCCTGACTTTCACGCCGAAGCGGGCCTCGATCGCCTTGGCCGCGTTCTCGGCACGCTCCTTCGAGCGCGAGGTGAGCGAGACGTCGGCGCCTTCCTGGGCGAGCAGCGCCGAGGCGCGCATGCCGACGGGACCGGTGCCGGCGAGCACCACCGCCTTTTTGCCCCTGAGCTTCGTCGCCTTGGCAAGCAGCGCCACACCGGCCGCCGCCGTGGTGTTGGAGCCGTTTGGATCGAGCATCACCGAGACGCGGAACGGGCCGAAGAACTTCTTCTTCACGGCTTTGAGCAGCGCTTCGCCCTTCCCCATGTCGCCGCCGCCGACGAAGATCGCGGTGTTCTGCTTCTCCTTGCCGCCGCGGGTGAAAATGGTGCCGTCGACCAGCGTGCCGACATTGTCCGGCGTGACATTGGCGTAGCCCGCAACGCGGTCGGCGCCGCCGTCATAGGCGACCACTGTGTCGAACACGCTTGCGTATGGGTCGGTGTCGAACAGGAACAACAGTTTTTTCATCTTCGTCATCGTTCCCTCCAGCTTTATTCCACGACGTTCTGCGGGCTGCCGCCCACGAACGCCTCGATATTGTCGATGAGTTGATCGGCGAGGATCTGCATGGCCTCCTGGCTCGCCCAGGCGACATGCGGCGTCAGAATGAAGTTCGGCAGCCTCAAGTCGAGCAGCACATTGCCCTCTTTCGGCGGCTCCTTGGTGAGCACGTCGAAGCCGGCGCCGCCGATGGTGCCGTTCTTTAGCGCCTCAGCCAACGCCTGCTCGTCGACGAGGCCGCCGCGCGCCGTGTTGATGAGTATGGCGGAGGGCTTCATCATCTTGAGCTCCTTCGTCCCGATCATGTTCTTGGTCTCCGGCGTGAGCGGAGTATGCAGGGTGATGATGTCGCTCTCTTTGTAGATCGTCGCAAGATCGACGAGCCCTGCTTGCGGGAACACGTCATAGGGAAGGATGCGCATGCCAAGCGCCTCGGCGCGCTTCGCCACCGACTTGCCGATGGCGCCATAGCCGATGACGCCGATGGTCGAGCCGGCGACGTCGCGGATCGGATGGTCGAAGAAGCAGAACTGATTGACCTTGCCCCACCGTCCAGCGCGCACATCCTCGACATAGGCGAGCAGGTTGCGGCGAAGCGCGAACATCAGCGCCAGCACGTGCTCGGGCACGGTGTTGAAGGCGTAGTTGCGGATATTGACGACGGTGATGCCGTTCTCCTTGCAGAACGCCTTGTCGACCACGTCGGTGCCGGTCGCAGCCACAGCGATCAGCTTGAGCTTCGGCAGCTTCTTCAGCGTGTCGGCGCGCATCGGCACCTTGTTGATGATGGCGATGGTGGCGTCTTTCAGCCGCTCGAGGATCTCCTTCGGCGTCCAGGTCGCCTCATATTCTTTGTAGCTGTGCGGAAACTCCGGCTTGCGCACATTGGCGCCGACGGACTCGCGATCAAGGAACACGATTTGGTGCTGCACCGAACGACCCCTTGGACCCTAAAACACTTCCTCAACTCTCAACCCAAAACGCCTCGCCCGTTCCGCCGGCGCACCCATGGCGGATCGGACCGGCGAAGCTTGTCGGCGAAACAGGCTCTTGAGCGCCGCACTCCCCGCGGGCGCGGGAAAGCCTATTCGGCAGCGACCTGCTTGATCTTCGCCTGCATGCCGTCGCGGAACTCAGCCTGCGCCGCCGCGACGCCACTTCCGAGCTCGACCTCGATGCCCGTATCGCGCATCGCCATCTCCGCGCCGGCAATGGCGCCGAGCAACATCAACTCGTTCAGATCGCCGAGATGGCCGATGCGGAACAGCTTGCCGGCGACCTGGGACAGCCCGGCGCCGAGCGCGAGATTGTAGCGCCTATAGGCAATGTCGATCACATCGGCGCCGTCGAATCCAGCCGGGACCATGATGGCGGTCACCGTGTCGGAATGCCATTTCGGCTCCTTGGCGCAGAGCTTGAGCCCCCACGCCGCAACCGCGGCGCGGGCGCCTTTTCCCAGATGATGGTGGCGGACAAAGACGTTCTCCAGGCCCTCCTCATCGATGATGTTGAGCGCCTCGCGCAAGCCATGCAGCATCGGCAGCGCCGGCGTGTAGGGGAAATAGCCGTTGGCGTTCGCCTTGATCTGATCGGCGAGGTCGAAATAGCAGGGCCGCAAATTGCCGTCCTTCATCGCCGCGAGCGCCTTTTTGCTCGCGCAGACGATGCTGAGGCCGGCCGGAAGCATGAGGCCCTTCTGCGAGCCGGTGATGGCGAGGTCGACGCCCCACTCGTCGAAGCGGAAGTCGATGCTTGCGATCGAGGAGACGCCGTCGACATAAAGCAGCGCCGGATGCCTGGCCGCGTCGAGCGCGCGGCGCACCGCGGCGATATTGCTGGTGACGCCGGTGGCGGTCTCGTTATGCACCACGAGCACGCCCTTGATCGCGTGGTTCTTGTCGGCGCGCAGCGTCTCCTCGATGCGCTCGGGGTTGACGCCCGTCCCCCACTCCTCGTCCTGCACGATGACATCGAGGCCGTGCCGGCGCGCAAGCTCGCTCCACAAATGGCTGAACTGGCCGAAGCGGGCGATGAGCACTTTGTCGCCTGGCGCCAGCGTGTTGGTGAGGACAGCTTCCCAGGCGCCGGTGCCGCTCGACGGGAAGATGACGACCTGGCCCTCTTTGGTCTTGAAGATTCTCTTCAGCCGCTCGTAAAGCGGCAAGGTCAGCTTGGGGAAGTCCGAGGACCGATGATCCTCCATGGCGATATGCATCGCCCGCAGGATGCGGTCCGGAATATTGGTCGGGCCGGGAACGAACAGGAAATTGCGTCCCGGCTTTCGCGTTGCCGACATTGGCTACGTTTCCTCCTAAAGTAGGGCTTGCCTTGAGAGAACCTTGGCGGGCGGGAAGGTGGTAACGTCCGGTTAAGCCCCTGGCAACCCCCTTGCTTGTCTAAAACAGCCCGGTAATGCGCCCGTCCGGGGCAAGCTCGATATTGTTGGCGGCGGGCACTTTGGGCAGGCCGGGCATGGTCATGATGTCACCGCAGATCACCACCACGAACTCGGCGCCGGCCGAAAGCCGGACCTCGCGGATCGGGATGGTGAAGCCCGAGGGGGCGCCTTTGGCGTCGGGATTGGTCGAGAAGCTGTATTGCGTCTTGGCCACGCAGATCGGGAGCTTGCCGAAGCCTTCCTTCTCCAGCTCGGCGAAGCGGTCGCGCACCGCCTTGTCGGCGGTGATGTCGGAAGCGCCATAGATCTCCTGGGCGATGGTCCTCGTCTTCTCCCAGAGCGGCATGTCGTCGGGATAGAGCGGATGGAAATCGCTCGGCTTCGTTTCGATAGTGCGCACCACAATGCGGGCGAGCTCTTCGGCGCCGAGGCCGCCTTGCGCCCAATGATCGGCGAGCACGCATTCGACGCCGAGCGTGGCGCAGAGACGCTTGAGCAGGGCAAGCTCTGCCTCAGTGTCGGTCGAGAAGCGGTTGACGGAAACGATCACCGGCACGTCGTAGCGCCTAAGATTGTTGACGTGACGCTCGAGATTGGCGAAGCCCTTCTCCAGCGCCTGCACGTTCTCCTTCTTGAGATCGTCCTTGGCCACGCCGCCATGCATCTTGAGCGCGCGGATGGTGGCGACGATGACGACGCAATCGGGCTTGAGCCCGGCCTTGTGGCATTTGATGTCGAAGAACTTCTCGGCGCCGAGATCGGCGCCGAATCCGGCCTCGGTGATCACATAATCGGCGAGCTTGAGCGCCGCCGTGGTGGCGATCACCGAATTGCAACCATGCGCAATATTGGCGAACGGGCCGCCATGGATGAAGGCGGGGTTGTTCTCGAGCGTCTGCACGAGGTTCGGCGCAAGCGCGTCCTTGAGCAGCGCCGCCATTGGGCCGGACGCGGAAAGGTCACGCGCGGTAACTGGCTTCTTGTCGCGCGTCTGGCCGATCTGGATGTTGCCCAGCCTCCGCTGCAGGTCGGCAAGATCCTTGGCCAGGCAGAAAATGGCCATGACCTCGCTCGCCACGGTGATGTCGAAGCCGGCTTCGCGCGGGTAGCCGTTGGCGGCGCCGCCAAGGGCCGTTACGATCTGGCGGAGCGCCCGATCGTTCATATCGACGGCGCGGCGCCAGGTGACGCGGCGGGTGTCGATGTCGAGCTTGTTGCCCCAATAGACGTGGTTGTCGATCAGCGCCGCGAGCAGGTTGTTGGCGGCACCGATGGCGTGGAAATCGCCGGTGAAATGGAGGTTGATGTCCTCCATGGGCACGACCTGGGCATAGCCGCCGCCGGCCGCGCCTCCCTTCACGCCGAAACAGGGGCCTAGGCTCGGCTCGCGCACGCAGACGACCGCCCTCTTGCCGATGTGATTGAGCGCATCGCCAAGACCGACGGTGGTGGTGGTCTTGCCCTCGCCGGCCGGCGTCGGCGTGATCGCAGTGACCAGGATCAGCTTGCCGTCGGGCCGGTTGGCAAGCGAGGCAATGTAGTCGAGCGAGATCTTCGCCTTGTAATGGCCGTAAGGCAGGACAGATTCCGGCGGAATGCCGAGCTTCTCCGCAGCCACCTCGACGATCGGCCGCATTTTGGCGGCTTGCGAGATTTCGATGTCGGATTTTGGCTTTTGGTGCTGGTCGGTTGTGCGCGTGCCTGGTTTCTCGGCACTTTCACGCGGCTGAACTGACATAAATCAACTGTCCCCAGGGGTTACGGCACAACGCCTTGCAACTGGAATAGGCAACCTAATTCATTCGCTTGGCCCGTGACAACGCTAATCCATAGTCCCCAGTCGTCCCCAGTCACGGTTGATACCGAGGCGTTCTTTTCTGTTCGGTGCCAATTCCGGTGCCAACTTTTTACCGCGCCCCAGCCGCAGCCGATGATTTTCGCCTAGGAGGAGCCTCACGATGACCATCACCATTACTGCCTTTGAGCGGTCACCCGATGGCGGCAGGGGACTGGCGCGTGATACGCGCGTTCGCTGGGCGCTTGAAGAAGTCGGCCAACCCTACGAGGTTCGCCTTGTTTCGTTT
>DATDLA010000031.1:0-3199 GCA_036519535.1 Methyloceanibacter sp. | reverse complement strand
GTGCCGGTGGCTTGCACCTCTTTGGACGGGGCGCTCTCGGCCCGCTCGGCGGGAATCGTGAACCAGAACAGGCTGCCTTGTCCCGGCGCGCTTTCGCAGCCGATCTCGCCTTCCATCAGCTCGATCAGCCGCTTGGCGATGGAGAGGCCGAGCCCGGTGCCCCCATATTGGCCCGCGCTGCGGGCGGCCTGGGCATAGGGCTGGAACAACCGCTGCTTCTGGAACTCGCCGAAGCCGATGCCGGTGTCGGTAACGTCGAAGCGCAGCTTGAGCCTGCCGCCTGCATCGCCGGCATTGGCGTGCAGACGCACCGAGCCGGCAGAGGTGAACTTCACGGCATTGTCGATGAGGTTGGTGAGAACCTGGCGAACACGGCTCGCATCGCCGATGACGAAACGCGGGCAGCTCGGGCCGACATTGACGACGCCTTCGATGCTTTTCTCCCGCGTCCGCGCCTGCAATTCGCTGCCCACGCTCTTGACCAGCTCATGCAGATCGAACACCGCGCGGTCGAGCTCGAAGCGGCCTGCCTCGAGCTTTGAGTAATCGAGGATGTCGTTGAGGACGGTCAGCAGACTGCGCGCCGACTGTTGCAAAGTCTCGGCGTAGCGCCGCTGGGTCACCTCGAGCGGACCGTTGAGCAGAAGCTCTGACATGGAGATCACCGCGCCCATCGGGGTGCGGAGCTCGTGGCTGACCACGGCGAGGAGATCGGACTTGGCCCGGTCGGCGGCCTCGGCCCGCTCGCGCAAGCGCCGTTCGGCGTCGACAGTCTCGACAAGGCCTTCGATCTGCGTAAAGAGATCGTCAGGCTTGAAATCTTCCGGTTTCATGCGTTCCGGTCCACCGTTTCCGTTCGTTCCGGCAACCATTCCAGAAACCACTTAAAAGTCGGCTAAATTTGCCTGGACTAAGGCTAGCGTTGTGCGTCGGAGCGCCCACAAGAAGAAGATGAGAAGGATCGGAAGCGATGCCGACATTAGGGAGGGCCTCGCGGCGCTCGTCAGCACCTGCCCGCATCTTGCGCGGATTCACGCGCTCGCCGGCGATCCCCCCTTGCGCAAACGGCCAAGGGGTTTCGAGGGTCTGGCGCGGGTCATCGTCGGGCAACAGCTGTCCATCGCAAGCGCCGGCGCCATTTGGGGGCGCGTGGAAGCGCGCGTGAAGCCTTTCGATGCGGCGACATTGCTTGCGGTGCCCGAGCGGGATCTCCGGAAAGCCGGGCTGTCGCGCGGCAAGATCGCCACGCTGCGCGAGGTGGCGACGGCCATCGATCGGGGCGCGCTCAAGCTCTCCGCGCTCGACCACGCACCTGAGGAGGTGATCCACGCCGAGCTCACCGCGCTCAAGGGCATCGGTCCTTGGACGGCCGACATCTACATCATGTTCTCGCTCGCCCGCGCCGACGCCTGGTCTCCCGGCGATCTTGCCCTCCAACATGCGGTCAAGGATGCGCTTCTGCTAGCCGAGCGGCCGTCGCTTCAACAGATGAACGAAGTTGCCGAAGCCTGGCGCCCCTGGCGTGGCGTCGCCGCGCGGTTGCTGTGGTCCTACTATGCCTTGCGCCGGAAGTCGGCCGCGTCGCCTTTGGGCAGCGAGGCTCGGCCGCGTTTCAAGCTGCGAACCGCCCTCACTCGTGACCAAGGTGCGTCACCCCGGCGGAAGCCGGGGTCCAGTTTTTAGTTCGCGCTTCGTGCGCTGGATACCGGCTTGCGCCGGTATGACGGCGAATGCGATGGCAAAGACAAAATCCCCCTTTGTGTCTTACAGAGCGCCATGATCGTCTGTTCCTGTTCCATGATCACCGCCAAAGACGTGGCCGACGCGGTGGCGTCGCTGCGCACCGCCGACCCGTTTGTGGTGCTGACGCCCGGCCTCATCTATCGCCATCTCGGCAAGCGCCCCTCATGCGGAAGCTGCCTGCCGCTCATCTCCAGGCTGATGGTCGCCTTTGATGAGGACGGACCGAACGTTTCGGGCCCAGGCGAGCGGCTCGGAGTGGAGGAGCCTTAGTTGCGCTCTCTTTATTAGAATCGCTCTAGACTACCAACTGACAACGGGTAATGATCGGCATCAAGGTCGAAAGGAGAGAGAAGAATGAAGGGAAATCCGCGCGTCATCGAATATCTCAACAAGGCGCTGACGCACGAGCTCACCGCCGTCAATCAATATTGGCTGCATTACCGCCTGCTCGACGATTGGGGGTTCACGCGGCTCGCAAAAAAGGAACGCGAGGAATCCATCGAGGAGATGCAGCACGCCGACAAGCTGGTCGTCCGCATCATCTTTCTCGAGGGCTTCCCCAATCTGCAGCACATAGACCCCTTGATGATCGGCCAGAACATCAAGGAAGTGTTGGAATGCGACCTCAAGGCCGAGTACAGCGCCAGGGCTCTTTACATGGAGGCGCGCGCCTGCTGCCGCAAAGAAGAGGACTATGTGACCATGGACCTCTTCGAGGAGCTGCTCGCCGACGAGGAAGGCCACATCAACTATCTCGAGACCCAGCTCAACCTGCTCAAGGATATCGGCATCGAGAATTACGGCCAGCTCAACGCCCATTCCGCCGACGAGCTGCCTGACGAGAACGTCGGCCCTTAATCCGGCACCGAACGCCACCAGGACAACAGACAAGCAAACACCCGCCCTGGGAGGGCAGGGGCTCACTCGATCAATCGAACTTGCGGGGGCCTGCTACTGGCAGGTCTGGCAGTACTCGTTGGCGAAGTTCTGGGCCATGGCGGGCGCCGCGGTGGCGGCGATCAGGGCAAGGGCGAGAAAGAGCTTTTTCATTTGCGAGTCTCCTTAGATTGCTGGCCGTTCGGACCCGAAGGGCATGACGCCAATCTAGGGAGGCGCGCGGCGCACCGCCTGACCGCCATTGCTGCCTTTGGCTCGCGCTTGCGCCGGCGAGGAAACTGCGTCAGGACACCGCAAGCAGGGACGAAAGACGGCAATGGCATCACTCACTCTTGACGGACCGCGCCTCCCCCCCGCTGCTGGCGGGCCTGCGAGACAGCTCGTGGTCTTCCTGCATGGCTACGGCGCCGACGGCAACGACCTGATCGGCTTGGGACGCGAATGGGCGCGCGTGCTGCCGCATGCCGCCTTCGTTTCGCCCCACGCCCCTCAACCCTGTGGCGTGGCGCCCATGGGCCGGCAGTGGTTCAATTTGACCTTCCGCGATCCGGGGGAGATG
>DATDLA010000030.1:0-3485 GCA_036519535.1 Methyloceanibacter sp. | reverse complement strand
TCCATCGTCAATGTGCGTGAGTCCTCCATCGCGCGAGAATCCGATGCGACCATTCCGACGCTCGCAGGGCCTGAGATCGGCGTCGCCTCGACCAAGGCCTTCACCTGCCAGCTCACCGCGCTTGCCTGCCTCGCCATCGTTGCCGGCAAGGCGAGGGGACATATCGACGAGGCGCTCGAGGCCGAGCTCGTGCAGGCCCTCGCCGAAGTCCCCCGCCACATGGCGACGGTGCTCCGAGACGAGAAGCCCTACGAGGCCCTCGCCCATCGTCTTCAGCGTGCCCGCGATGTGCTTTATCTCGGACGTGGCCAGAGCTACCCGATCGCGCTCGAGGGCGCGCTGAAACTGAAAGAGATCTCCTATATCCACGCCGAGGGCTATGCCGCCGGCGAGCTGAAGCACGGGCCGATCGCGCTGATCGACGAGAACATGCCGGTCATCGTCATCGCGCCGCGCGACGATCTCTTCGAGAAGACCGTGTCGAACATGCAGGAAGTCGCCGCGCGCGGCGGGCAGATCGTGCTGGTCAGCGACGCCGATGCGGCAAGCGTCGGCTGCGCCATCCACACCCATCTGGCCGTGCCGCCGCTGCACCGCTTCGTGACGCCGCTGGTCTACGCCTTGCCGGTTCAGCTTATCGCCTACCACACGGCGGTGTTCATGGGCACCGACGTCGATCAGCCCAGAAACCTGGCAAAATCCGTGACGGTAGAATAGGCTATGGGCCTCGGATTTGCCTGATTTCTTTGTTTGAGCAAGGAAATGGCGGTTCATCGGAAACGCCCCCTCCTGCGCGACCCGATTTCAGGCAAGCGCCTCCGCCGGCGTCTGCTCCTGTTGGGCGCGCTGATTGCTCTTGGGGGCCTTGGTTTCCTGACCTCGGCTGAGGCCCAAGAGGGGTCTTTGAGCGGCGGCGCTGCCACCTTCGCAGCCGGCAAATACGACTCTACCGTCCGGCTGATGACCGGAGTCCTGCAAGGCGACAAGGTCGCCCCCGCCGACGCCGCAAAGGCGCTCTATTTCCGCGGTCTCGCCTATCAAAAGCTCGGTCAGCACACCCGCGCCATCGCCGATCTCGGTGCCGCAATGTGGCTCGGGCTGTCGTCCTCTGAGCACACCGTTGCTCTGGTCAACCGCAGCCTCGCCTACCAGGCCGCCGGCCTCAAGACGCAAGCCGACGCCGAGCTTGCCTCGGCGCGCAAGAGCGGCAGCAGCGGCGAGGTCGACAAGCTCATCGCGAGCAAGGGCGGCGCGGGCGCCGACGCGGGCTCCATCTCAGCCTTCGCCACGGAAGTGCGCACGGAGAACGGGCGGACCAGCACGGTCGCCTCTGCCTCGCAAGATGCTCCGCTGCCGCCAACACCGGCGCCGCGCAATACACAGGCGGCAAATCCAAGCTCGTGGACCACCACGCAAGGAGATGCGCCGGCTGCTCCTCCTCCAAGCGGCAATCGTCTCTCCCGCTGGTGGGGGTCGGTCAGGGGCTCCTCGAGCGAACCGGCGCCGGCGCCGGCCCCTGAGAGCGCGCCAAGGACAACCGCCGCCGCGGCGCCGTCGGCCTGGACCACGCAGACCCAAGCCGAGGCGGGTCCGGCGCCCGGAACCCGCGTGGCGACGGCGAGCGGAACGGCGCCAGTGCCGTCGGGCGGTGGTGGAAAATACTTGCTGCAACTGAGCCCGACGCGTTCGGAAGCCGAGGCGAGCGCGCTGTGGAAAACCGTCATTAAGCAAAATCAGCAGCTCGCGAGCCTTCAGCCGCGCGTCGAGAAGACCGACATGGGCAATCTCGGCACCTTCTATCGCCTGCAGATCGGACCCTTCCCGGACAAGGCGGAAAGCCTTAAGCTCTGCAACGCGCTGAAGCGAAGCGGAGTCGACTGCTTTCTCGTCAACCCCTAGAACCTAAATTGCGCGTGACGCGTTGATCCCGCGCCGGCGTCAAGGCGCGGGCGAATGTCGCGGGGTTCGCATATAGAGACAGCGTTAAGTGTCGCCCGGCTATCAGCGTCATCGACTTGTACTTGCCCGAACCACGCATGAACACGACCCCCGACCCAAAGCCTTCACCAGCGGGAGACACAGCGAAGATCGGCGAGCCGATCCGGCAGATTGTCGCCGCGGCTGCCGAGCCTCCCCCCTCGCATCTCGGCGCCCGGCTCCGCAGCTACTTCCTCACCGGCCTCATCGTGGTCGGGCCGGTGGCCATCACCATCTATGTGGTGTGGTGGTTCATTACCCTGGTCGACACCTGGGTGAAGCCGCTCATTCCGCCGCAATATCTCCCCGAATATTATCTGCCCTTCAACGTGCCCGGCGTCGGCCTGATCTTCGGCATCGCCGGCGTGATGCTGGTCGGCGCGCTCACCGCCAATCTGTTCGGCCGCACGCTGGTCAGTTACAGCGAGATGATGCTCGCCCGCATGCCCATCGTGCGCAGCGTCTACCGCACCTTGAAGCAGATCTTCGAGACGGTGCTCTCCAACAACGGCGGGTCGTTCAAGCGCGTCGGGCTGATCGAGTTTCCGCGCCGCGGGCTCTATGCCATCGTGTTTCTCGCCGGCGAGCCGCCGCTCGAGGTTGAGGACAAGATCGGCAACGGCAATCCGATGATCACCGTGTTCATGCCGAACGGCCCGAACCCCACCACCGGCTTCATCGTGTTCGTTCAGGCGAGCGAGGTGATCCCGCTCGATCTATCGGTCGAGGACGCGGCGAAGCTCGTGGTGTCGGCGGGCTTGGTCTCGCCGGACCAGCAGGAGCGCCTGCGCGAGCTCGCCAAGCGCAAGTCGAAGCCGGTTCATGAGGAAGAGCCCGTCGTCTGAGGCGCCCGTCACCCTGAGGTGCGATCGTAGCTCGCCTCGAAGGGCAACGGCCCGAACGCACGCGTTGTCATCCTTCGAGGGCCGCTAGGTGGCCACCTCAGGATGACGGTCTTCTAACCCGCCCGCATCAGCTTGATCGCATCGTCGCGCTCGAACAGATAAAGCAGCAGCTTCAGCTCTTCCGCGCGCGGGCCGGAGAGGTCAGGATCGCGGGTGAGGGTGAGCCGCGCCTCGTCGCGTGCCGCTTGCAGCAGCGCCTCATCTTCAGGCAGCCGCGCTACGTGAAATTCGGGCAGGCCGCTCTGCCTTGTGCCGAGCACCTCGCCGCCACCGCGAAGCTTCAGATCCTCCTCGGCGATGACGAAGCCGTCCTCGGTGCTCTTCATCACATTGAGCCGGGTTTGCGCCGCCTCGGACAGGGGCTTGCGGTAGAGAAGAATGCAGGACGACTGTGCCGCGCCGCGGCCGACGCGGCCCCGGAGTTGGTGCAATTGCGCAAGCCCGAAGCGCTCGGCGTGCTCAATGACCATGATGCTCGCGTTTGGCACATCGACGCCGACCTCGATCACCGTGGTCGACACCAGGATGGAAAGGCTGCCTTCGGCGAACGCCGCCATGACGCGGTCTTTCTCCTTGCCCGCAAGCCGCCCATGCACCAGGCCG
>DATDLA010000029.1:0-7410 GCA_036519535.1 Methyloceanibacter sp. | reverse complement strand
AGAATTGCACTTGCGGAAATTTCGGCGCGCCCCTGATGCCGCCATGCGTTGGATCGACGAGCTGGAGCAGGCGCCGCGCAAGATCATTGAGCGCGGCGTCGCCGGGGATCGCGTCGGGGCCGCCCTCCTCGAATTTCGGCGCGAGCCGGTCTTTCAGCGCGTCGGCGTTCTGCCGCACCTTGCCCTGCTCCTCGCGATAGATGCGGGCGATCTCCTTCAGCACCTGCGCGAAGGCCGGTCGGCCGTAGCGCGACTCTTTCGGAAAGTAGGTGCCGCCCCAGAAGGGCTCGGCGTCGGAGGTGAGGAACATGGTGAGCGGCCAGCCGCCCTGCTCGCCGAGCTCGTGCAACGCCGCCATGTAGATGGCGTCGACGTCGGGGCGCTCCTCGCGGTCGACCTTGATGTTGACGAAGAGGTCGTTCATCACGTGCGCGGTCTCCGCGTCCTCGAAGCTCTCATGCGCCATCACGTGGCACCAATGGCAGGCGGCGTAGCCGACCGAGAGCAGGATCGGTTTGCCCGTCCGCTTGGCCTCGGCGAGCGCCTCTGGCCCCCAGGCCCACCAATGGACGGGGTTGTCCTGGTGCTGGAGCAGATAGGGGCTGGTCTCGCGGCACAGACGGTTTCCTGGTGCCTGCTCCTGCATGGCCTCTCCTCTCGCTGCATCCTAGGATAACGCAATGGACCCGAAGAATGTCGCCACAAACACATACCTCCCCCTCGTGGGGAGGTCGGCGCGCACGGCGCGCCGGGTGGGGGGCTTCTCATGCACCGTGAGCAGGCCCCAGTTCCGACAGATGCTTCAGCATTCTCCCCGCTCCCCCCTTGTGGGGGAGCACGCTCGCGCTCTTGCGCGAGCGGAGGGGGGTGAGCAGCCTCGCCCAAGTTTGAACCCCCCTCCCTACCCTCCCCCACAAGGGGGGAGGGGGCGACTGCGGCATGTCCTCGCTAAAACTCTTAATCACAGCTGGGCATGGAGCAGCCATCCGTGACCGAAAAGGACACCATCTGCGCGCTGGCAAGCGCTCCGGGCCGGGCTGGGGTCGCCGTGATCCGCGTCTCGGGGCCGGCGGCGGGGGCCGCCATGCGCGCGCTTTGCGGACCGCCGCCTCCGCCGCGCCAGGCGGCCTTGCGCAAGATGAAAGACCCGCGGAGCGGCGAGGTGCTCGACCGCGGGCTTGCGCTCTGGCTGCCGGGACCTGCGAGCTTTACCGGCGAGGACATCGCCGAGCTGCATGTTCATGGCGGGCGGGCCGTGGTCGGGCGGCTGATCGATGCGCTGCTCTCAGTCAAGGGCTTACGGCTGGCCGAGCCCGGCGAGTTCGCGCGCCGTGCCTTCGAGAACGGGCGGATCGATCTTACCGAGGTCGAGGGGCTTGCCGATCTGATCGCGGCGGAGACGGAAGCGCAGGCGCGCCAGGCGATCGCGCAGGCCGAGGGTGGGGCGCGGGCGCTTTACGAGTCGTGGCGCGAGGAGCTGGTCAAGGCGCAAGCGCTTGCCGAAGCCGGGCTCGACTTCGCCGACGAGGCCGATGTCGCCGCCGATGTCGCGGTGCAGGCTGACGCCTCCGTCGCCAATCTGCTCGCTCGCATCTCCAAGCATCTTGCCGACCGGCGCGGCGAACGCCTCCGCGACGGCTTCCGGGTGGTCATCGCCGGTCCGCCCAATGCCGGCAAGTCTTCTCTGCTGAACGCGCTCGCTGAGCGCGACGTGGCGATCGTGTCGGAGGAGGCGGGGACGACCCGCGATGTGATCGAGGTCCATCTCGACTTGGCAGGCTTACCGGTGATCGTCACCGACACCGCCGGCCTGAGGGAGGCTGAGGGTGCCGTCGAGGCCGAGGGGGTGCGGCGGGCGCTGGCCAGAGTCGAGAACGCCGACCTCGTTCTCTGGATGGTCGATGCCACCGCGCCGCAAGTGGAGGACAAATCCGCCTATATCGCCCCAAATGCCGTGCATATCCGGGTATTGAACAAGGTAGATCTAGTCAAATCCGTGCAAATCGCCGATGGCGTTGCGCTCTCGGCCAAGACCGGCGAGGGCGTGGCCGAACTCGTTGGCCTGCTTACCAAACGCGCCGAGGAGGGGCTAGGCGTCGGCGAGCCTGCGGTGATCACCCGCGCCCGCCACCGCGCCGAGCTCGAGGCCGCGGCGGAGGCGCTTTCCAGGTTCCGCGAGGAGCGGGGAGGGCCTGAAATCAAGGCCGAGCAGCTCCGCATCGCCGCCCGCCATCTCGGCCGCCTGACCGGGCGCATCGACGTCGAGGAGGTGCTCGGAGCCATCTTCTCCGAGTTCTGTATCGGCAAGTGATTCGATGGCTTCACCCTTCGAGACGGGCCTTCGGCCCTCCTCAGGGTGAGGCTCCCTCATGCTGAGGAGCGCATCGATAGATGCGCGTCTCGAAGCATGAGCCCAGAATTGATTCACGTGAAACAATCGCGGCCGCTTTGACGCCGCGCGCGGAACGGACTAGGTACAGGCCCCATGAACAAAGCGCGGAATTCCAACGCCTACGACGTGGTCGTCATCGGCGGCGGCCATGCCGGCTGCGAGGCGGCGGCTGCCGCGGCGCGGGTCGGCGCGCGCACGGCGCTCGTCACTCACAGCTTCGCCACGGTAGGCGAAATGTCCTGCAATCCGGCCATTGGCGGGCTCGGCAAGGGGCATCTCGTCCGCGAGATCGACGCGCTGGACGGGCTGATGGGAAAGGTCGCCGATGCCGCCGGCATCCAGTTCCGCGTGCTGAACCGCAGCAAAGGCCCGGCGGTGCAGGGCCCTCGCGCCCAGGCCGACCGCAAGCTCTATCGCCAGGCCATGCAGGCAGCGATCGCCGCCACCCCGAACCTCGTGGTGATCGAGGCCGCGGTCGAGGATCTGATTGTTGAGCAAGGCACCGCCGCCGGCATCGTCACCGCCGATGGGCGCCGCATCTCCGCCGGCGCCGTGGTGCTGACCACCGGCACTTTCCTCAACGGGCTGATCCACATCGGGATGCGAAAAATCCCGGCCGGCCGCATCAACGAGGCTCCAGCGCTCGGGCTCTCGACCCGCCTCTATGGCCTCGGCCTTCGCATGGGCAGGCTCAAGACCGGCACGCCGCCTCGACTCGACGGCAACACCATCAACTGGAACGGACTTCAGGTGCAGCAGGGCGACGATCCCCCGCAGCCTTTCTCCTTCCTGACGAAGTCAGTCGATACGCCACAAGTGGACTGCCACATCACCCATACGACGGAGGCGACCCACGCCATCATCGCCGCGAACCTCGACCGCGCGCCGATGTATTCCGGCGACATCAGTAGCGTCGGCCCGCGTTATTGCCCCTCCATCGAGGACAAGGTGGTGCGCTTCAAGGAGCGCGAGCGGCACCAGATCTTCCTCGAGCCTGAAGGCCTCGACGACGACACCATCTATCCGAACGGCATCTCGACTTCGCTGCCCGAAGACGTGCAACGTGCCTTCCTCGCCACCATCCCCGGCCTCGAACAGGCGCGCGTGAAGCGGCCGGGCTACGCCATCGAATACGACTATGTCGATCCGCGCGAGCTGACGCCTGGCCTCGAGGTCAAGGCCGTGCCCCGCCTCTTCCTCGCCGGACAGATCAACGGCACCACCGGCTACGAGGAAGCCGCAGGGCAGGGGGTTCTTGCCGGCATCAACGCCGCGTGCGCGGCGGGAGGCGCGCGCGATCCGTTCATCGTCACCCGCGCCGATGGCTATCTTGGCGTGATGATCGACGATCTCGTGACGCGCGGCGTCGCCGAGCCCTATCGCATGTTCACCAGCCGCGCCGAGTATCGCCTCACGCTTCGCGCCGACAACGCCGACCAGCGTCTCACGCCGTTGGGAATCGCCGCGGGTTGCGTGGGTAGCGAGAGGGCTGCTTCCTTCGCCGCCAAGTCTAAGGCGCTCGCGAACGGCGAAGCATTGCTCAAGAGTCTTGCGCTCACGCCCGACGAAGCTGGCAAGCGCGGACTTGTCGTCAATCGCGATGGTCGCAAGCGGAGCGCCTACGAGCTGCTCTCCTATCCCGACATCGAGCTTGCCACGCTCACCCGCATCTGGCCTGAGATTGGCGCGCTCGATGCGAAGATCGCCGGGCAGCTCGCCGTCGATGCGCGCTACGCGGTCTATCTCAAGCGTCAGGAGCTCGACATCGCCGCTTTCCGCAAAGAGGAGAGCGTCACGATCCCGCTCGACTTTGCCTTCGGCGGGATCGCCGGCCTGTCGACGGAGCTCAGGCAGAAGCTCGAGCGCGACCGCCCGGCAAGCCTCGGCCAGGCGGCGAGGCTCGACGGCATGACGCCGGCCGCGCTGTTGCTGCTTCTTGCGCATCTGAAGAAGGCCTCGCGGTGGAAGACCGCCTGACCGCGACGGGCGCCCGACGGTCAAAACCCATCAGCGGCCCTGAACAGTTTGCGGAAGCCTTTAAAGTTCCACGTGAAACAATCCACAGGCTTATTTGCTACGCGGATCTGCTGAGCGAAGGGCAGGCCCGGGCGAATCTGGTCTCGGCCAAGACCCTGCCGCAGCTTTGGGACCGGCATTTCGCCGATTCCGCGCAAATCCTGCGGCTCGCGCCGGGCGCCGGGGTCTGGCTCGACTTGGGCTCAGGCGCGGGCTTCCCTGGCCTCGTCATTGCCATTTTGCAAGCGAATCACGCTAATTTCCGCATGCATCTGGTGGAGAGCACCGCCAAGAAGTGCGCGTTCCTGACCGAGGTCGCCCGCGCCACGTCGGCGCCCGTGGAGATCCACTGCATGCGCATTGAAGAGCTGAGCAACACGGCTACAAGCCTCAAGCCCGAGATCATTACCGCGCGCGCTCTCGCGCCATTGCCGCGATTGCTCGAGCTTGCCGCGCCGTGGTTCGCGCCAGCGGTGAGGGGGCTGTTCTTGAAGGGCCGCGACGCTGGCAAAGAGATCGAGTCCGCCAAGCGGCGGTTCAACTTCACTTGCCGCCTTCATCAAAGCATAACGGCGGAGGACTCCTTCATCCTGGAGATCAGCCATCTCGCCAAGCGCGCGAAGGCGAAGACGCGATGAGCCCGACCGGCCCACGCCGCACGCGCGTGCTCGCGCTCGCCAATCAGAAAGGCGGCGTCGGCAAGACCACCACGGCGATCAATCTCGGCACCGCGCTTGCGGCCATCGGCGAACGCGTGATGATCGTCGACCTCGACCCGCAAGGAAATGCGAGCACCGGTCTCGGCATCGATGAGCGCCACCATTCGACCTCAGACGTGCTGACCGGCAAGGTGCCTTTCGCCGCCGCGCGCGTGGAGACCAATGTGCCGGGCCTCTCGGTGGTGCCGGCGACGATCGACCTCATGGCGTTCGAGCGCGAGTCGATGACCGCCTCAGGGCGCCATTATCGTTTGCGCGACGCCATTGCCCTGATGCTGGCCGCGGAAGACCCTGACAAGACCACCACCTACATCCTCATCGATTGTCCGCCGTCGCTCAATCTTCTCACCGTGAGCGCGCTCGCCGCCGCCGACGCTGTGCTCGTGCCGCTGCAATGCGAATTCTTCGCTTTGGAAGGCCTGGCGCAACTCTTGAGCACCGTCGAGGAGATCAGGGTGCGCCTCAATCCGAAGCTGCTTATCCACGGGGTGGTGCTCACCATGTACGATCAGCGCACGACGCTGGCCGACCAGGTGGTCGACGACGTGCGGCGGGTGCTTGGCGACAAGGTCTACGCCACCATCATCCCGCGCAATGTGCGCGTGGCGGAGTCGCCATCGCATGGGAAGCCGGTGCTTCTCTACGATTATCGATGCTCCGGCAGCCAGGCCTATATCAGGCTTGCTTCCGAGGTGATCGAGCGCGAGCGGCGGATGCGGGCGGCGTGAGTTCAGCGTCTTAAGCGGCGGCGGAAACAAGGAGGCCATCATGGCTGTCGGCATGCACAAGATGAGGCTCGGGCGAAGCCTTGCCTCTCTCATCGGCGAGGGCGAGGGCGGCGAATTCGGCGAGATGGAGGGCCAGCGCATCGTGGCGCTGGATACGCTCAAAGCCGGCCGCTTCAATCCCAGACGCAATTTCTCGGAAGCTCAGATCGAAGAGCTTGCGGTCTCGATCCGCGAGCGGGGCTTGGTGCAGCCGCTCGTGGTGCGCCCCGTCCGCGGAGAACATGAGGCTTACGAGATCGTCGCCGGCGAGCGGCGCTGGCGGGCGGCGCAGCGCGCCAATCTGCACGAGGTGCCGGTGGTGGTGCGCGCGCTGTCCGACAAGGAAGCGATCGAGATCGCCATCATCGAGAACGTGCAGCGCGAGGACCTGAACGCCGTCGAGGAGGCTGAAGGCTATCGGCTGTTGATGGACGGCCACGGCTACACGCAAGAAGATTTGTCCAAGGTCATCGGCAAGAGCAGGAGCCATCTCGCCAACACGCTCCGCCTGCTCAAGCTGCCTGAGAGCGTGCAAGCTTTGTTGCGGTCGGGCGCGCTCAGCGCCGGCCACGCGCGCTGCTTGATCGGGCGCGCCGATGCCGCGGCCCTTGCCGAGCGGATCGTTAACGAAGGGTTAACGGTGCGCCAGGTCGAGGCGCTGGTTCAGGATCGCCCGGCGGAGCCGGCAAAGGTGCGCAAGAGCAAAGCGAAGAATGCCGACACGCGTGCCGCCGAGTCTGAGCTGAAAGAGGCCCTGGGCCTCGACGTCGACATTCGCTCAGGGCGCGGCGAGAAGGGAGAGCTTCGCATCCGGTATACCTCGCTCGACCAGCTCGAAGATTTGCGCCACCGCCTGCTACGGAGCCCCGCCTATCGCTAAAAAGAGCTCGTCACCCGCAGGCAGTCGCGGATATTGGCTAGCGAGCACTCACCTCGCTGGTAATTCAGATTTTATTAAAAGATATCTGCTCGATTCGGCTCACGGGGGAATGGCCGATGGGAGCAGGCATCATAGTTATTGCGGTGGTGGCGTTGGCAATTATTTGCGGCGCCGCGGCGCTGCCTCGTGGCTTGCTGATGGCGGCCTTCGTCACGCTGATTGCCACAGCGGCGCTGGTCATTTTGTTTGAGGTCGTTCCGACCGGGGACTCTTCGGCCGTCGTTCTGAATCACACTCGATAATATTTTGCTCTGGCGTGAGCTTCGGCCTGGCACCCTCTATCGAAGGTGTCGCCGTGCGGCCACGTAGATCAATGCCGCGGCAAGTGCCCCACCGCCGATGAGGTCAAGTACGAGCAGTGCCCAGGACGATCCGCTTAGCATTTTCCCCTCCCGCCCGATCTGTCTTTTATGCAGGTGGCGGCTTAAGGAAGATTGAAACTTGCCGTGGGGCTCAGGCCTGGGCATCGCAGCAGGCTCCATCCCTCCCCCTTGTGGGGAGGTCGGCGCGCGGCGCCGTGTGGGGGGATGGCTTCAACCGCAGAAGACCCCCACCCCGACATCGCCATCGGCGATG
>DATDLA010000028.1:0-2933 GCA_036519535.1 Methyloceanibacter sp. | reverse complement strand
GATGCTACAGGAGTTGTCGCCGACGGCGAAGCGCGAAACTCCCGCGGAGCTTCGAGCGCCTGGCTAGTAGGTGATCCTGATCACCGTGTTGCCGCTTCCGTAGTGGCGCACGAGCGAATAGAGGGCTGCGGCGTTTGAGGGATGGAGCCTCACGCAGCCGTGGCTGGCGGGGCGGCCAAGATATTTCGTCTCGTAGGACCCGTGGATCGCATAGCCGCCATGGAAGAAGATCGAATGCGGCATGGGCGAGCCGCTATAGATCGTGGAGCGGTGCCACACCGCGAGCGCCTGGGGCCGGAAAGTGCCGGTCGGCGTGCGATAGCCGCGCCTGGCGGTCGAGACCGGCCAGGAATAGCGCGGGCGTCCGTCAACAAAGACATCCATGCGCTGGCTGGAGAGGTTGATTCTGGCAACGACCTCGGCTTCTGCCGGCGCTGCAAGGCCGAGCGAAAGCGCGAGAATCGGAAGGGCAAACGCGCATCGCTTCAGCCAGCGGGGCAGCGAATCGGTCATGGGTGGCTCCCTCAAACGCAGGTTTGCAAGCATTCTCAGGCCAAGTCTTACCCCGTCCGCCTGAACATCTCCTGAATCCGTCCGCACACCTCATTTGGGGACGGAATGCCGCGGTTCAACCGCTTCCGAGCCTTCGTGCTCCAATTGCCGCCATTATTTGTGATAGGTTTCGGTCGCTCGAGAGGGAAACGGGGCAAGATCGATGCAACGGCTGGCACTCTGCCTTGCGCTATTGCTGATCTGCGGAGCGGTCTCGGCGGAGCAGATCAAGCCTGCCGTCAAAGCCGCGATCAAGACACCGACCACTTCCGGCGCGGCCAAGAAGGTGGCGAAGAAGCCGGCCGCGCCGAAGGGACCGCCGGCAAAAATGCTGTTCGGCGCTGTTTCGGCCCCAGCACCCCTCGCCGCACGCGCCATCGGCTCCTACGCCAGAGGCTGCCTTGCCGGCGGCGTCTCGCTTCCGATCAACGGTCCGGACTGGCAGGTGATGCGGCTCTCGCGCAACCGAAATTGGGGACATCCGCGGCTGCTCGACTATCTAGAGCAGCTCGCAAGCGACGCGCGGGCGCTCGACGGCTGGCCCGGTCTCCTCGTCGGCGACATGGCGCAGCCGCGCGGCGGCCCGATGATCACCGGCCACACCAGCCATCAGATCGGACTCGACGCCGACATCTGGCTCACCCCGATGCCGGACCACAACCTCACCCCGCAAGAGCGCGAGGACATCAGTGCCGTTTCGATGCTGAAGGATCCCTTCACCGTCGATCCGAACATCTGGACGCCGCTTCACACCAAGCTGATCAAGCGCGCGGCATCCTATCCGCAGGTCGCCCGCATCTTCGTGCATCCTGCCATCAAGAAGGTGCTGTGCGAGCAGGCCGGCAAGAACCGCGCCTGGCTCAGCAAAGTGCGTCCCTGGTGGAACCACTACTACCACTTCCATGTACGCCTCACCTGCCCGCCTGGCGCGGAAGGTTGCGGCAACCAGAAGCCGGCAGGAAGCGACGATGGCTGCGGCAAGGAGCTCGCGGAATGGTACAAAATGCTGCGCAAGGCAGAGCTGTGGCGCTCGGCGCCACTCGCGCCTGATGCCAAGCCGGCGCCCAAGAAGCCGCCTCTCGGTTTGAGGGACCTCCCGGCGGAATGCACCGCCGTGCTGAAGTCGGGCGGGGGCGAGCCGGTCGTGGCTGCCGACGGCACCGTGCCGGCGGCGCTGAAGGCGGCCGCTGGAAAGGACGCGGGCCCGCCAATACCCAAGCTTGATCCTGTGGCGTACGAGGCGCTCAAGGCCGAGCTCGCCAAGCCGAAATCGAAGTCCGGAGCGAAGCCAACGTCGGCGGCGGCATCGGCATCGGCAACCGTCCCCGCCTCGACGGTCGGCCCGGCATCGGCGGACCCTTCAGTCGACAACCCCTCGGACGATCCGATCTCGGCAGGCGACCCTGCCATGCCGTTGCCGGACCGCAAGCCGCAGTAGCGCTTCACCTCACTTGTCATCTGAGGCACTATCACCTCATGCAAGAACGCGTAGGGCAGCAACCGAGCGCGCAGAGGAACGTCTTCGGCGAGCCGCTCGCGATTTGCTCCGAGCGCCCGGTCACCGGGTTCTATCGCTCGGGCTGCTGCCATACCGGCCCCGAAGATCTGGGCCTGCATACGGTGTGCGTCGAGGCGACGGCGGAGTTCCTCGCCTTCTCCAAGGCGAGGGGCAACGACCTCTCCACGCCGCGCCCGGAGTTCGGCTTTCCCGGCCTTGAGCCCGGCGACCGCTGGTGTCTCTGCGCCGCGCGCTGGCGTGAGGCGTTCGAGGCCGGAGGCGCGCCCCGCGTCGTCCTCGCCGCCACGCATGAGGCCACACTTGAGCTCGTCGAGCTTGGCGACCTCAAGCGCTACGCCATCGACCTTGCTTGATTCAGTCGGGATGCGTGCCGCGTGGTTCGAGGCCCGGCCGTCATCCTGAGGTGCGAGCGAAGCGAGCCTAGAAGGACGGCCGGGCACCTCACCACGACGGCACCTACTTTGCTGGAGACTACGCCGAGACGCCGGTGCCGATCGGGCAGGACACGCCGGTGCCGCCGAGGCCGCAATAGCCGCGGGGATTCTTGGCGAGATATTGCTGGTGATAGTCCTCGGCGAAGTAGAAGGGGGGCGCCGGCAGGATCTCGGTGGTGACGGGAGCGAAGCCTTTCGACTTCAGCGCCGCGTCATAGGCGCGCTTGGCGGCCTCTGCCGCGCGTGCTTGCGCATCGTTATAGACATAGATGCCCGAGCGATACTGGGTGCCGATATCGTTGCCTTGGCGCATGCCTTGCGTCGGATCGTGGCTCTCGAAGAAAACCTTGAGCAGCTCCTCGTAGCTCACGCGGCGAGGATCGAACACCACGAGCACGGCCTCGTTGTGCCCGGTACGGCCGGAGCAC
>DATDLA010000027.1:0-2522 GCA_036519535.1 Methyloceanibacter sp. | reverse complement strand
GACCCGCGGCCACGACACCTACATCACCACCGAGGTCGGCCAGCACCAGATGTGGGCGGCGCAGTTCTTCAAATTCGAGGAGCCCAACCGCTGGATGACGTCAGGCGGTCTCGGCACCATGGGCTATGGGCTGCCGTCGGCGGTCGGCGTGCAGGTCGCGCACCCTGACTCGCTCGTCATCGACATTGCCGGCGAAGCCTCGGTGCTGATGACCATGCAAGAGATGTCGACGGCGGCGCAATACGACCTGCCGATCAAGATCTTCATCATCAACAACGAATATATGGGCATGGTGCGCCAATGGCAGGAGCTCCTGCATGGCGGCCGCTACTCGCACTCCTACACCGCGGCGCTCCCTGATTTCGTAAAGCTTGCCGAAGCCTATCAGG
The DNA here is from genome assembly GCA_036519535.1 of Methyloceanibacter sp. Taxonomy (GTDB): domain Bacteria; phylum Pseudomonadota; class Alphaproteobacteria; order Rhizobiales; family Methyloligellaceae; genus Methyloceanibacter. The sequence goes on along the minus strand of DATDLA010000027.1, from coordinate 2,133 downwards.
GTGTCGGCATCCGCGCCGAGAAGCCGTCCGAGCTCGACGACGCCATCCGCGAGATGATCGCGGTAAAGCGGCCGGTGATTTTCGACTGCCGCGTCGACAAGCACGCCAACTGCTTCCCGATGATCCCGAGCGGCGAGGCCCACAACCACATGCTGATGGGCGACGACCTCACCGAACAGGACCTTGAGAACGCCATCACCGAAGAAGGCAAGGTGATGGTGTAATGGAGGCGCACCGACTCCTCACCGCCTTCCTGAGCCTGCGAGCGATCATGCTGATCGGCTCGGTAGGCGCACTGGTCGGCTCGCTGCTGATGTTCCTGCAAGGCGGCTTCTTCCTGCACGAGGCTTGGCACACCATCCTGGCCGAAGGCGACGCGGTGCAAAAGCAGGTCACCGTGCCGGTGCTCGAGGCGGTGGATTCCTTCCTTTTCGGCATCGTTCTCGTGATCTTCGCTTATGGCATCGCCATCGGCTTCGTCTTCACCCTGCCTGAGGGCTACGGCAAGCGCCTGCCGCCGTGGATGAAGGTCGGTGGCGTCGGCCAACTCAAGGCAACGCTGGCCGAAGTCGTGATCGTGGTGCTGATCGTGATCTTCGCCCGCATCGTGGTGGAGGCCAACGGTCATTTGCAGTGGTCGATGCTGGTGTTGCCTGCCTCGATCCTGATGATCTCGGTGGCACTCCGAATGATCGAGCTTGGCAGCAAAGAAGGAGCGAAGGAGGACGATCCCGCGCATTAGGGTGGGCATCGCTCGGAGCGGAACGGATGAATGTGATGACGCAACCGGGATCGGCATATTCGCTGGAGAAGCGCGAGGAGAGGCCCGAGACCCACACCATGAGCGTGCTCGTCGACAACGAGCCTGGTGTGCTCGCCCGCGTCATCGGGCTGTTCTCAGGCCGCGGCTATAACATCGACTCGCTCACCGTGTCTGAGACCGAGCACGAAGCGCATCTTTCGCGCATCACCATCGTCACCTCGGGCCCGCCAATGGTCATCGAGCAGATCAAGCATCAGCTGGAAAGGCTGGTTCCGGTGCATTCGGTCACCGACCTCACGCTTCTCGGCAATCCGGTCGAGCGTGAGCTTGCCCTGGTCAAGGTTGCCGGCAAGGGAGAGAAGCGGGTCGAGGCGCTCCGCCTCGCCGAAGCCTTCCGCGCCTCGGTGATCGACGCCTCGACCGAGCATTTCATCTTCGAGATCACCGGCAAGCAGTCCAAGATCGAGCAGTTCATCGTGCTGATGCAGCCTCTCGGCCTGGTCGAGGTCTCGCGCACCGGCCTCGCCGCTATCTCACGCGGCGCCGAGCGGATGTGATCGCGGTTCGACCACCACTTGCCAATCGGCCGAGGGGGCGTCACAAACGCGCGGGATCAATTCATTTGGTTACTAGCTAGGTCAGGGGACTAACTTATGCGCGTCTATTACGATCGGGATGCCGATCTCAATCTGATCAAGGGTAAGAAGGTCGCCATCGTCGGCTATGGCAGCCAGGGCCACGCGCATGCGCTGAACTTGCGCGATTCAGGCGTCGCCAATGTCGCCGTTGCTTTGCGCCCAGGCTCCAAGTCCGTGTCCAAGGCCGAGAAGGCGGGCTTGAAGGTGATGGACGTGGCCGAAGCCGCCAAATGGGCCGATGTGGTGATGCTGCTCGCGCCGGACGAGCTTCAGGCCGGCATCTGGGAGCACGATCTGAAGCCCAAGATGCGGCAGGGCACCGCGCTCTTCTTCGCCCACGGCCTCAACATTCATTTCAACCTGATCGAGCCTCGCGCCGACATGGACATCTGCATGGTGGCCCCGAAGGGCCCCGGCCACACGGTGCGCGCCGAATATGTGCGGGGCGCCGGCGTCCCCTGTCTTGCGGCCATCGCCCAGGACGCCTCCGGCAACGCCCATGACCTGACGCTCTCTTATGCCGCGGGAATCGGCGGCGGCCGCGCCGGCATCATCGAGACCACCTTCTGCGAGGAATGCGAGACCGACCTATTCGGCGAGCAGTCGGTCTTGTGCGGCGGCCTCGTCGAGCTGATGCGGAACGGTTACGAGACGCTTGTTCAGGCGGGCTACGCGCCGGAGATGGCCTATTTCGAATGCGTGCACGAGGTGAAGCTGATCGTCGACCTCATC
>DATDLA010000026.1:0-2776 GCA_036519535.1 Methyloceanibacter sp. | reverse complement strand
CATCGAGTGGACGGCTGGCGGCGTCGAAGGCGCCTACAGATTCCTTCAGCGGGTCTGGCGGCTGGTCAACGAGGCGGCGGAGAAGGGGGAGGGCGGCCCGGCGCCGGTGGAGATGGGAAGCGAAGCCTTGGAGCTTCGCCGGGCGGCGCATCGCAGCGCCGCGGCCGTCACCGCGGCAATCGACAAGCTCCGCTTCAACGTCGCCATCGCCCATATCTACGAGCTTGCCAATGCGCTCTCCGCGGCCCTCAACGCCGCCGGCGAAAAGCCCAACCCGGATATGCGAGCGGCCCTGCGGGAGGCTGCGGAAATGCTCGTCCGAATCGCCGCCCCAATGGTGCCGCATCTGGCTGAAGAATGCTGGCTGGCACTTGGGAATCAGGGCCTATTGGCCGAACAGCCTTGGCCGACCCCGGATCCCGGGCTTTTGGCCGAGGATACCGTGGTAATTGCGGTACAGGTGAACGGAAAAAGACGGGATGAATTGAGGATTGCGCGCGATGCCGCGAAGGAAGATATTGAAGCTGCAGCGCTAAAGCTCGACAATGTCGTGCGCGCCATTGGGGGACGTCGAATCAAGAAGGTTGTGGTCGTACCGCAGAGGATCGTCAATGTGGTTGCATAGGCCATTGTTTGCCGCTTTGGCTGTGGCCGCGGTCGTCGGCTTGGCCGGCTGCGGCATACAGCCGCTTTACGGCACGACCGCCGGCGGTTCGCGGCTCGCCGCGGTGATGGCAGGCGTGGAGATCACCCCCATCCCCGGCCGCGTCGGCCAGAGAATGCGCAACGAGCTGATCTTCGAGAACACCGGCGGCAGCGGGCAGGCGACGTCGACCTACAAGCTCGACATCGTCATCAAGGAAAGCGTGATCAACGAGCTCGTCAAGATTACGGGCGACGCCAAGGGTCAGGTCTATGAGCTCGACGCCACGTTCAAGCTGATCAGCAATGACGGCAGGGTCGTGCTCGAAGGCAAGGCAACGTCGCGGGCGGCCTATGAGCGCTTCGAGACGATCTTCTCCAATGTGCGCGCTCGCTACGACGCGGAGAACCGCGCAGCCCGCACTGTCGCCGAAAGCATCAAGGTCCGCATCGCCGCCTATCTCTCGCAGGCGGCCTAAAGCACGTCTCGGCAAGACCGCCGTTCCTTCGCCATGGTCGCCTACAAGACCGGATCGTTTCAGCGCATCCTCAAGTCTTTCGAACCGGAGTGCCGCGCGGCTCTTATCTACGGTCCCGACGCCGGGCTCGTTGCCGAGCGCGCCGCGGCGCTCGCCGATGTTTTCGCCGGCAAACAAAAGGACGCGACGGAGATCGTTCGCCTCGATGAAAGAGATTTGGCGGAAGATCCGGCGCGGCTCGAGGTCGAGCTTCGCACCATCCCGATGTTCGCCGAGCGGAAAGTCGTCCGCGTCGCCGCTGGTGCCCGGCTCGACGTTCCCTTGCTGAAGGCGCTGCTCGGAGCGCCTCTCGCCGGAGCGCTCGTCATCGAGGCAGGAGCGCTCAGGCCGGACTCGGCACTGCGCAAACTGTTCGAAAGCCACAAGACGGCAGCGGCGCTGCCGAGCTACAGCGACGAGCGCTCGGCCTCGGAGCTGATCGACGAGGAGCTCGACAAGGCAGACCTCAAGATCGACAGCGACACGCGCAGCTATCTCATGACGCGGCTCGGCGCCGATCAGGCTTTGTCGCGTGCCGAGGTCGCCAAACTTGCCCTGTTCGCTAGCGGCCACGGACGCATCGCGCCAGAGGACATCGACGCGATTGTCGGCGACAGCGCCGAGATCGCGGTCGAGACCTTTGTGTACGAGGTCAGCGGCGGTGAAGCGAAGGAGGCGCTTCGCCAGCTCGCAAGACTTGCCGTAGCGGGAACCGAGCCGTCGGTTGCGCTCTCGGCGCTTGGGCGCCATTTCACGCAGCTCTACCGCGTCGCCTCGGCGCAGGCGGCTGGCGTCAATGTCGAGCAGGCGCTGCGGCAGCTTAAGCCGCGTCCGCATTTCAAGCGCGAGAAGGCCTTCGTCGCCGACAGCCGCCGGCTTGGGGCGCAGCGGCTGCTCGAAGCGCTGCCGCTCATTCAGGACGCGGTGAAGCGCGCGCGCCTCAATCCAGATCTCGAGCGCGCCGTGGCTGAGCGGCTGGTGCTGACGCTGACGCGGCGAGGGGACGCCCGCCGGGCGTCCAACATTGGCGAGCCATAGCGTCACGCGAAGCGTGTTGCGGCGGGATCAAAACCGGTGTACCCGCGCATGATTTTCGCAGAGTCCCGAGGATGATCATGGACCAGCGCCAGAACAGGCTCGATCTGCGTCAACGGCTCTTCGATCTCATCAAGGAGCGCTCGTTCCGGCGCGGCACCTTCACGTTGGCCTCGGGCAAAGAGAGCGCCTATTACTTCGACAGCAAACCAACGATGCTGCATCCCGAGGGCGGGAGCCTTCTCGCCGAGCTGATCGTCGATGAGCTTCGCGATGTATGGGCCGATTGCGTCGGCGGCTTGGAGATGGGCGCCGTACCGCTTATCGCGCCGGTGGCGATACGGAGCCTTGAGGCCGGGCGACCGCTGCTCGGCTTCTTCGTGCGCAAGGCGCCGAAGGATCACGGCACCAAGCAGCGCATCGAGGGCCTCGACGTGTCGGGAAAGACCGCGGTCATTCTGGAGGACGTCACCACCACGGGCGGCTCGGCGATGCAGGCCGTCGAGGAGGTGAGGGCCGCCGGAGGCACCGTCGCCCTGGTCTTGACGATCCTCGACCGCGGGGAGGGCGCCGCCGAGCTC
>DATDLA010000025.1:0-2309 GCA_036519535.1 Methyloceanibacter sp. | reverse complement strand
TCGACCCAAAGCCAGACCGTGTGCGCCGCCTCCCATTCGCGCTCGCGCACGAAGAGATGATCCGAGCTCCCAGACCGCCGCCAATCGATGCCGGCGCGGGAGTCGTTGTAGTCGAAATGGCGAAACTGCCAGAAGGTCTCGCCGGGTCCGGCGCGCCTGCGGCCGTGGCTGCCATGGGTGACGGTATGGGCGACCCGTTGCGCCTCGATAAGCAGCGCCGGCATGCGCGCAGCTAGCGCATGGGCCTCCGGCTCCTCGGCCGGAAACGGATGAAGTGCTTTCGCCTCGCGTTTGGCCAAGCTCGGATTACCCCAGCGGCTTGACGAGCTTCGCCACCAGGTCGCTCATCTGCAAACCTTCGGCGCGGGCGGCGAAGGTGAGCGCCATGCGGTGCTTGAGCACGGGCTCGGCCAGCTCGATCACGTCGTCAATGGAGGGGGCGAGCCGCCCGTCGATCATCGCCTTGGCGCGAACCGCGAGCATCAGGGCTTGGCTGGCACGAGGGCCGGGTCCCCAGGCGATCATGTCCTCGAATTCCTGATCGATGCCGGTGCCGGGGCGGGCCGAGCGGACGAGCTTGAGAATGGCGTCGACCACCTGATCGCCAACGGGGAGCTGACGCACCAGGCGCTGCGCCATCATCAGCTCATCGGCCGAAAGGATCGTCTTCAGCGAACGGTCCTCGAGGCCGGTGGTGGCGAACAGCATGCGCCGCTCTGCCGCCTCATCGGGATAGGAGACGTCGATCTGCAACAGGAAGCGGTCGAGCTGAGCTTCGGGGAGGGGATAGGTTCCCTCCTGCTCAAGCGGGTTCTGGGTCGCAAGCACATGGAAGGGCCGCGGCACGTCATGGCGCACGCCGGCAACGGTCACATGATGCTCCTGCATGGCCTGCAACAGCGCAGACTGCGTCTTCGGGCTCGCCCGGTTGATCTCGTCGGCCATCAATAGCTGGGTGAACACCGGACCCTTGACGAAGCGGAAGCTGCGGCGGCCGCCGGTGCCTTCCTCCAGCACCTCCGACCCAACGATGTCGGACGGCATCAGGTCAGGGGTGAACTGGATACGCTTGTTCTGGATCCCGAGCACCGCGCCGAGCGTTTCCACGAGGCTCGTCTTGGCGAGGCCGGGAACGCCGATGAGGAGGGCATGGCCGCCGGACAGGAGCGTGATGAGCGCAAGTTCGATGACGCGATCCTGGCCGAAAATGGTGGAGGCCGTGGTGTCGCGCACGTCCTGAATCTTGGCGCCGATTTCGTCGATGCGCTCGAGAAGCTGGGTTTCCGTGGAAGCAAGTGTGGTCATGGGCTCGCTTTGGCTCGAAATGGTCAGGAAGGGGAACTATAGGCCGAAAGGCCGTGGGGAGAGGAATACTTTGGGTTAAAAATTGGTCACAATAGTGTTTCGTCTTCCGCTGGCGTTTGCCACGCCAGGTTGACAGGTAGGTAGGAGGCGGGGAGCGACCGCTCAAGATGGCAAGACGAGACGAAAAGAGCGTTCTCCTCGCCCTAGGCGAGACCCCCGCCAAACCCATGCCCGCAGGACGCCGGGTCCCCCAAGACTGCGGGGACATCGGGCTCAAGATCGGGCGCGATGGGACCTGGTATTATCGCGAAAGCGCCATCGGGCGTAAGCCGCTGGTCAAGCTCTTTGCCTCGGTGCTGAGACAAGAAAAGGAAGGCCGCTATTATCTCGTGACGCCGGCCGAAAAGGTTCTAATACACGTCGAGGACGCCCCCTTTCTCGCCGTGGGGATGACCATCGAGGGCAGCGACGAGAAGCAGCGGCTCCGCTTCCGCACAAATCTCGACGATGAGGTCGAGGCTGGGCCAGATCATCCCTTGAGCTTTCGCCCTGAGAAGAACGGAAGCTTCACCCCCTTCGTGCTGGTGCGCGACAAGTTGAAGGCACGACTCACGCGGCCGGTCTATTATGAGCTGGTCGCTGCCGCCGCGACCGAAGGCAAAGGCGGAAAGCGCGAGCTCGGAGTGTGGAGCGGGGGGGCCTTCTTCCCCTTTCCGGGGCCCAAGCCCTAGGGCGCTTCAGCGACACGAGCGTCGCTCGCTTTATGAGGGCTCCGCCGCTATTGTGCGGGACCGTTCCTGAGCAAGGCATGATGCCCGATGCTTCGCATCGCCCTGATCGACATCTTCATGTTCTCCCTGCCATTTCTGATCTATGGCGCTTATATGCTTGCCGCGAAGGGAGCGGCGCCGGCAGATGTGTGGCAGGAGGCGCCTGTGCTCTGGCTGCTCGCGGCGGGATGCGGACTTTTGCTGATCACCATGGCGACGTTGATCCAGTTTTCA
>DATDLA010000024.1:0-5490 GCA_036519535.1 Methyloceanibacter sp. | reverse complement strand
CGGGTTTGTCCCGACCTGGGGGTTCTCCTTTTCAGCCGGCGGCAAACGGATGATGCGCCGAGTCCTTCTTCGCGGTGACCTCGGAAGATTTCGGCTCGCCCTTCACGGCCCGGGCGAGGGCTTCCTTGGTGGCGCGATAGTTGAAGTCCTGGATCTTCTTGTCGTCCTTGGCTTCCCAGTGGATGAACACGCCGACGGTGACGTAGACGTCGTCGGCCTCATTGGCGGGAATCACGCCTTCGGCGACGGAGTCGGCGACGGCCTTGGCCACGGCGTATTGCGCCGGACCGAACATCTGCACCGCCTGGCGCGCGTCCTTGATCGTCACCTTGTTGTAAAGGATCGTTGGCGGCTTCGTCAGAAGATTGGGCGCGATCACCGCAAGCAGGGTGGTGAAACCGTCCTTGTTGTTGGTCAAAGCATTGCAGAAAGCAGTCTCCACGGCGCTGCCGCGGGGACCGATGAGCAAATCGACGTGAGCAACTTCATTGCCGTCACCGACGAGCGATTCACCTACACCGACACCACTAATCTTGGCCATAAACCAAACCCTCCCTAGTTCGCTGACTCTATGTCACACCAGCTTGCGCCGTTACGGGAACCGTCGACGGCCAGCCGACGAAAGTGCTCTCGATGAACATGCCTCCGTCCGCAACTCCTGGTCGGAGCTAAGCGGGGAGAAGATAAGCCGGGGCCCGAAGGATCGGCAAGTCGATTGTTCGCCTCAAACCGGCCTTTAGCAGCCTAATTCTAAGGCTTGCAGCGAAGCTGCGAACAACGTGGCGACGGTGAGATCGGCGCTTGTTCCGGGATTGAGGCCGCGCGCCTTCAGCGATCGATCGAAGGCCATGAGGTCGCGATTGCGGACCTGCTCGTCCGCGCGGTTGCCGAAGCTCGCCTCCACGGCCTTGGCTTCCTCTTGCACTTCAAGGGCTTGGGCCATCCCGAATTTTCGTGCGATCAGGGTGTCGGGAACGGTGGCTAGGAAGCTGAGATAGACCGACGTGGTGGCGAAGGGGAGCGAGTCAGTTTCCGCCAGTGCCTGTCGCAACCGCTTCATGCCAAGATCGAAAATGTCCGCAAAGTCATGGGTATAGTTCCAAGCGATGCGGTCGCGGCCTTCCGCCGCTGCCATGGCATCAAGCAGGCTGATTTCGGGTTCCCCGCCGGCATCATGCGCCGGCACTTGGCCCAATCCGCCAGGCTTGGCACGGCGGATCGCCACATAGGCCTCTCTCGCGTCATCGATGCTGAGACCGGCAAGAACGCGCGCAAGCCTCGCGCGCAAATCTCCCCCTGTGGACTCGAGCGCCGCCGCAGCGAGCGGAGCGGAGAGCAAAACGATGCCGAGATTGGTGTTGTGGCCGACAGCGTCGATGGTCGCCTCGACACTTGCGCGGATGCGCGCTCCCACCGAAAGCCCTGGTGCGGCGAGCGCCGGCGCCGCAACCCGCGCGCTAGTCTCGAAATCGGCGACGCTCGTACCAACATCGTCGTCGCCGAAGCGGTGCACATTGCCGGGCTTCAGCGCGTCGAGCTCGGCGAGGCAGGAATCATGAAAGGCTCGGGCAACATGTTCGGCTGTGAGCGGCCGCGTCACGCGCCCTCTTGGCCTCGCGGCGCGCTCGCCTGCTCGGTGCGCCCGAGGCAGGCGTCAAGGAACGGAGCCACGATAGAGTCGGCGATGCGCGTCCGCGTGACCCGCTGCAACCCCTGCCACGCCGGCATCGAGTTCACCTCGAGCACGAGAGGCGCGCCCGAGCGATCCTGAATGATGTCGACGCCTGCATAATCGGCGCCGACGCAAGAAGCGGCACAGAGAGCAAGATCGGCAAGCGCTTGCGAGGGGATGGCGGCCTCGGCGCGGGAGCCTTGCTTGATATTGGTGATCCAGCCAGCGCCATGGCGGATCATGGCGGCGACCACGCGGCCGGCGGAGACGAAGATCCGCCAATCGCGGTGCATGCCGTCCGCGGAAGCGACGAACTCCTGCAGGTAATAGGCCCCGTTCACCTCTTCCGGAGGGGCGAGATCGTCAGGCGCGGAGATCAGGCGCAAGCCCTCGCCTTGCGCCCCGAACAGAGGCTTCTGCACGAGCTTCCAGCCTTGCACGAGCTTCTCTTGAACGATCTCGGTCGCAGCCTCGCGGCTCGTGCCGGTCCAGGTCCAGGGCGTGGGAATGCCGGCCTGTTGCAGAAAGAAGGTGGCGGTGGATTTGTCCACGCAGCGCTCGATGGCGCGCGCATCGTTCCACACCTTGACGCCCTGCTCGCGCAAGGCGTGGAGCACGCCGAGATAAAGGGTGACCTGCTCGAAGCTGCCGCCGGGCACGAACAGCACGAGCGCACCCTTCGGCAGATTGTCCCCGAGACCTGGAATAGCGAGCCCGGTCTTGGCGGCGGTCGAGAATCCGCACGCCGCGAGCGAGATGGTCAGCGGCCTGATCCCCCGCGCCCGGAAGGCGCGCGAGATGCTGCGCCCGTGCCACTTCTTGCGCTCGCAGAAGAGGACGATCTCGGCCGGCATGGCGTCAGGAGGAGAACGACCGCGACAGGATCGCCGTGTCGATATGGCCGGACTCGAAGCTTTCGCCGCTTTCCAGCGCCGTGACGGTGACCTTCGCCGGGCTGAACAGCATGCGGTCGATGGCATAGAAGTCGCCCTTCACGGCAGCGAAGATATCGGCGAACGGCTTGCCGTAGTCCTTTGACTTGAGGCTCGGCAATTGATCGGCGAGTGCCTTCGCCGACTTGGCCGAGCCAGAGACATAAAGCTGCACGCGCCCGCCATAGATGATGGCGTCGTTGGTGCGGCCCATGGCGGCGACAAAGCCAGGGGCCGGCGGCGGCAACGGCGCCGTCGCCATGCCGTCGACGATGTGATGCAAGGGGAAATGGAGCTCGTGCGACTTGTGCAGCGCAACCTCGAGGCAGCGCGCGGCGATCTGCACGGTCCCGGCGAGGCTCGACGTCGGCGCATAGATGATGGTGAGGGCATCGGTCGAGACCTTGCAGGCCTCGGCGACGTGTTCCACGAGCGCAGCCGGAGGGGCGCCATCGGCCTCGAGCACGAGGCAGGCGCTGTCGGCGTTGTCCCGATAGCCGAGCTCTTCGAACAGCTTTTCCGTGGAACCGAGGGCGCGCGCAGGGCCAGACCCCAGCACATGGTATTTCTTGCCCTTGTCCTCGACCGAGAGGCTCCAGCCCGCATATTGCGAGCCGAGGCAGGCGAGCACCGGCTGGCTCGTATGCACGGTGACTATAAACGGCCAGGAGGACGAGAGATCAGCGGTTTCGAGCGACACGCGCCCGAGGCCGCCGAGGCAGATCTCGCCGATGCGGCGGCCGGCTTCCAACCCGCCGACGGCGCGCACGCCGCAATCGATGAGGGTCTCCCCGAGCTGCCCCTGCGACACGTCGACCCGCAAGGCTTGAGCGTCGCGGATCAAGGCGTCGACGAGAGGCGCGACCTCCCGATTGACGCTCGGCCACTTGGTTTCGCTCCGTGCCTTTAGGGTTTCCTCGTTCATCACGTCCACTAGGTCCCTCCTTCTCGGCCAGCGCAGGCGGCCAAAATAATCGAACTTCGCTCCTCAACCAGACGCCTTGCTTCGACTTTAGTCCTAGAGCGCGCCCACACAGTGCATATTGGGCGGTCTTTGTCGATGCGCTCCCCTATCCCGGGCTGATCGGCTGTCCAATCGGGCCAGATCATCGTTTGTGTCACAGTGATCGGTTCCGTTGCGTAAACGATGGCCGAGGCGGTGGCCGCCGGGAGGTTGCGGAGGGCAGTCGGAAGCCGGTTGTCTAGCACAGCCTCGAGGTGGATGCGAAGCAGGGGGTCGGCCTCGCTGTCGAAAATATCGAGGGTCGCGCCAGGCCGCGGGTTGACCTCCAACAGACGGGCCTCGTCTCCGTTCACCAGGAAATCGGCGCTGCCGAGCCCTCTGAGAGCAAAGCATTGGGCCACCCGCTCCACGCTCTCCGTCAAACGCGCCTCCAGATCCCGGGAAAGCTCGGCCGGGCGCGCCGCACCGCCATAGCGCCACCTCGCGCCGGGGGTGGGGGCCTCCCACTGCTCGCTGAAGCCGAGCACGCGTGTGCTGGTCCCGGTTCCGGCGAAGAGGGCTGATACCGGCCGGCCTTCCACTTTCTCCTGGAAATAAATGCGGCCTGCGGCCCTGCCACCAGTCCCCATGCGGCGTGTCGCCGCCTGATTTGTCACAATGTGACTTGTCACAACGTGACTTCCGCCGGCGCCGCCCTGGCGCTTGGCGAGCCAGCCACCCGCTTGCGCAGGAGGGTCCATGACGGTTCTCGGATGCGGAATGCCAAGGCGCGCAAGCCCCGCGAAGAACATCTCCGGCGCCTTGACCCGCGCCACGACGCTTTCGTCATTGCCAAGGAGCGGCCAGCGTTCGGCGATCTTTGAGAGCAGGGCGGTGCGATCTTCGAAGCCTGCGCCATAGACCACGCCGAGAAGCGGGGATGGCGCGGTTTCGGCCAACGCCTCAAGCGCCGGGGCGAGGGCCTTCCAGTGAAAGCCACCCTTCAGATCGTCGAGCTTGCAACAGGAATGCGCGATCCGCCTCGTGTCGGCGTCGGCGAAGAAATCGGCGACCAGCGGGACAAGCCCGGCGCGTCTCGCCGACGCGGCGAGCGCGCGGCCCGACACCGCCACGACGAGGAGCGAGGCGCCGTCAGCGGGCAAGCTTCTGGGCAAGGGCGTAGGCGTCGTGGAAATCGAGATAAAGCGGCTTGTCCGACTTGATCATCTGATCGAACAGGCCGGCCTCGGTCTTGTATTTGATGTTGCCGACCGCGAGCGCCCCGATGCCCACGGCCTTGGTCCCAGGGATCGGCACGCCGTTGTCGTTCACGCCGACGCCCTCGACGCCCGCAGGCGGCACGGCGTTCACGTCGGTGGCGACGAGCAGATTGCTCGCTTGCTTGAGCTGATCGGTGGTAAGCAGCCTCTTCCCGGCGGGCCCGGCCGAGAAAATCACCTCGGCGCCGCGCACAAGCTCGGTCTTCTGCTCTTCCGTCGAGCCGTCGGCGTAACCGAGATCGACCTCGAAGCGAACATTTGCTTCCTCGGCAAGCTTGCGCACGCGTTCAGGCCCATCGTAGCCGACCAGGGTCGCCTTAGCGCCCTCGACGGCGGCGATGACAGCGGAGGCGAATGCGACCACGCCGGTGCCCCCGAACACGATCACGCGCTTGCCTTTGAGCTCGGTCGAGAACTCGTCCTTAAGCGCCTTCTCGGCGCAGGCCACCATGGCCGCGGCGGTGGTGAAAGAGCCTGCCGGGTCGGCGAAGACGGAAATCTCGAACGGCGGGACCATCGCCGCCTTGGCCCGCTTCATCATGTCGAGGGCTTCGATGGCGCGCTTTCCGCCGATGAACATGGCGGTGCGCTTCACCCCCTCGGGCCCGCGCGAAAAGATCGCGTCCTGCACGAGCCCGGTCACGTCCTCGACGGTCACCGACG
>DATDLA010000023.1:0-7629 GCA_036519535.1 Methyloceanibacter sp. | reverse complement strand
GGCTTCGCCACGCCTTACCTTGGCGCCTTCCGCGCCGATGCCTGCCCCTTGGGCGCGCTGATGCCGGCCGAGCTTGGCGTGATCTCCTGGCCGGACCAGGGCAAAGGCTTGAGCGTGCTCGTCGACGAGACCGAGCTGCCGCTTCCCGATGAATGCGCCGACCGGCTTCTCCTCGTTCACATGCTCGAATGGAGCGAACGCACGCGCGCGCTGTTGCGCGAACTGTGGCGGGTGATAGCGCCGAACGGACGGCTGCTCATCATCGTGCCGAACCGGCGCGGCCTGTGGGCCCGCGTCGACTCCACGCCCTTCGGATACGGACGCCCGTTCAGCCGCTCGCAGATCGGGACGCTGCTCAAGGACGCCATGTTCTCTCCCGAGGACTGGCAATACGCGCTATACATGCCGCCCTTCAGCTGGCGCGTTCTGCTCAAATGGCCGGTGTTCTGGGAGCGGCTCGGGCTCGTGCTGTGGCCAACCTTCTCCGGCGTGATCATGGTCGAGGCGACCAAACAGATCTACGCCGCGCTGCCGGTCAAGGAGGTTCGGAGCCGCCGCCGCGTGGTGCCCGTGCCCGCCGGGGTGACGCCTCGTGAAGCTCATCCTTCGAGACGGGCCTTCGGCCCTCCTCAGGATGAGGTCTGAGCTCCTCATGCTGAGGAGGCGCGCATCGCGCGCGCCGTCTCGAAGCATGAGTCACAGGCTCAGCGCGACAGGAGGAACACCGCCTGCTCGCCGAACAAATTCTGCATGAACAGCGGCATGGAGACGCCGAGCTTGGTGCCGGACGCGTTGAGCGCGGCCACGCGCTCGACCTTGGCCCCGGCATCCCGGCACAGATCCAAAAAGTCCTTGATGGTGCAGAGATGGATGTTCGGCGTGTCGTACCAGCGGTCTGGCAGATTGTCGGTCTTCGGCATCTTGCCGCCGAACAAGAGCTGCGTTCGCACGCGCCAGTGCCCGAAATTGGGGAAGGACACGATCACCCTCTTGCCGATGCGCAAGAGCTGCTCGAGCACATGGCGCGGGCTGTACGTCGCCTGGATGGTCTGGCTCAGAATGGCGTAGTCGAAGGCGAGGTCCGGGTAGTGGACGAGGTCGGTGTCGGCGTCGCCCTGGATCACCGCGAGCCCCTGCGCCACACAGGAATTCACCCCGGCTTGGCTCAGCTCGATGCCTCGCGCATCGGCGCCGCGTTTCGCCGCGAGCAGGCGCATCAGCGCCCCGTCGCCGCAGCCGATATCGAGCACGCGCGCGCCGGGGGTCACCATGTCGGCGATGAGGACGAGATCAACGCGCGGGCTTTCGGCGTTGCGCACGGTCTGCGGCGGCACGTTCAGGTTCATGGGCGCCAGCCCTCCGGCTCGGCGATGCCGCGACGGCGCGCGGCGGCGTTCAGGAATCCGCGGATGGTGTCGAACAGCTCAGGCTCGTGCAGCAAAAAGGAGTCGTGGCCTCCTTTGGTCTTGAGCTCAACGAAGCTGACATTGGCTGCGACCGCGTTCAGCGCATGCACGATCTCCCGGCTTTCCTCGGTGGGAAACAGCCAGTCGCTGGTGAAGGAGACGAGGCAGAAGCGCGTGCGCGTGCCCTGGAAGGCGTTGGCGAGCACGCCGCCATGATCCGCGGCGAGATCGAAATAATCCATGGCGCGGGTGATGTAGAGATAGGAGTTGGCGTCGAACCGGTCGACGAAGCTCAAGCCCTGATAGCGGAGATAGCTCTCCACCTGGAAGTCGGCGTCGAAGCCGAAGGTGATCTTGTCGCGGTCCTGCAAGTTCCGGCCGAACTTGGTGTGCAACGCGTCGTCCGAGAGATAGGTGATGTGCGCCGCCATGCGGGCGACGGCGAGACCTTTGCGCGGGCTCGTGCCCTCATCGAGATAGCGCCCCTGGCACCAGTCGGGATCGGCCATCACCGCCTGCCGCCCGACCTCATGAAAGGCGATGTTCTGCGAGGAGTGACGCGCGGCGCAGGCGATCGGCACCGCCGAGAATACGCGGTCCTTATAGGTCGCGGCCCATTCGAGCACCTGCATGCCGCCCATCGAGCCGCCGAGCACGCAGAGAACGTCAGGAATCCCCAAATGGTCGAGCAGCCGCGCCTGCGCCCTCACCATGTCGGCGATGGTGATGACGGGAAAGTCGAGCCCATAGGGATGGCCGGTGCGGGAATTGATCGAGCTCGGCCCGGTCGAGCCCATGCAGCCGCCGATCACATTGGGGCAGAGCACGAAATAGCGATCAGTGTCGATCGGCTTGCCGGGACCGACCATGGTCTCCCACCAGCCAGGCTTGCCGGTGACCGGATGGATGTTGGCCACATGCTGATCGCCGGTCAGCGCATGACAGACGAGCACGAGGTTCGACCTGTCGGCGTTCAGCGTGCCGTAGGTCTGGTAAGCAATGGACAAGGGCGCGAGGCTCTCGCCGCAGTCGAGCGGCAAGGGCTCGTGCTCACCGAAATGGACGATCTGGCTCTCGGGATTGGTGACCTGCGCTAACCGAACGGAATGGTCCAGAACGGTTTGCGACGCCGGCGCTTCACTCATCACTCTAAGTCCAGGGCTCCATTCCGTCTCGGAGGACATTATGCCTCCGAATTTGACAATTCGGCGTTAGCTAGGAGCTTAAGGCCGAAAGTCAATCTTTTCTTTGCCTTGGGCAAAGGAAAGGTCCTATGAGAGGCCCCGCTGCCCAAGCGGAAGCCAAGCGGCCGATCGCACCAGGAGACTGAAATGACGGCGAAGCGGGCCTTGCGCCCCCGGCAAGGCATTCTCGACATTGCGCCCTATGTGCCGGGGAAAAGCGCGCTCGCCGACGGCGGGCCGGCGATCAAGCTCTCCTCCAACGAGACGCCGTTCGGTCCTTCCCCTCGCGCCGTCGAGGCCTACCTCGCTAGCGCCAAGACCTTGTCGCGCTACCCCGACGGCTCGGCCCGGCCCTTGCGCGAGGCAATCGCCAAGCTCTACGGGCTTGATCCTGCGCGCATCGTCTGCGGCGCGGGCTCCGACGAGCTGCTTGGCCTGCTCGGTACGGCTTACCTCGGCCCCGGCGACGAGGCGATCTACTCGCGCCACGGCTTTCTCGTGTACCGCATCGTCATTCTGGCGAGAGGCGCCACGCCGGTGGTCGCGCCGGAAAAGGACCTCACCGCCGATGTCGATGAGATTCTGGCCCGCGTCACGCCTGCCACGCGCATGGTCTACCTCGCCAATCCCAACAATCCGACCGGGACCTATCTCACCTTCGACGAGGTCAAGCGCCTGCGAGCGGGGCTTCCCGACGATGTCCTGCTCGTGCTCGACGCCGCTTACGCCGAATACGTGCGCGCCAACGACTATGAACCGGGGATCGAGCTTGTCGCCACGACCCGCAACACGGTGATGACGCGCACCTTCTCCAAGATCTATGGGCTCGCCTCGCTCCGCATCGGCTGGGCGTACTGCCCCGACGCTGTCGCCGACGCGCTCAACCGCATCAGGGGCCCGTTCAATGTGTCGGGTCCGGCCATCGCCGCCGGCGTCGCGTCGCTTGAAGACCGGCCGCACATGCAGCGTGCGGCCGACCACAACGAGATCTGGCGCGGGCGCTTGGCCGAGGACCTCGCAGCACTCGGCCTCGCCGTCACGCCAAGCGCGGCGAATTTTCTTCTCGTCCATTTTCCGCGCGCCAATAGCCACTCGGCGGTGGAGGCCGACAAATTCCTCCAGTCGCGGCGGATCATCTTGCGGCGGGTGGAGGAATACGGCTTTCCCGACGCGTTGCGCATGACCATCGGCACCGAGGATGAAAATCTTGCCGTGCTCGATGCGCTCAAGGCCTTTATGGGCGCTCCAGGGGCAAAGCGCCAATGACCGAGCCACTGTTCGACACCATTTCCGTCGTCGGGCTCGGGCTGATCGGCTCCTCAGTCGCGCGCGGGGTGAAGGCGCGCGGGCTCGCCCGGCGCGTTGTCGGCTACGACTCCTCCACGCAAGTGCATAACCGCGCCAAGGAACTCGGCTTCTGCGATTCCGTTGCCAACACCCCGGCTGACGCGGTGAAGAACGCCGAGCTCGTGCTCATCGCCGTGCCGGTCGGCGCCACCGCCGATGCGGTGAAGTCCGTGGCGCCGCATCTCCGCGAGGGTGCGATCGTCACCGAGGTCGGCTCGGTCAAGGCGGCGGTGATCCGCCAGGTTCTTGCCGTGCTTCCGAGCCAAGCAATATTCGTCCCCGGCCACCCGATCGCCGGCACCGAGCATTCCGGTCCAGACGCGGGCTTCGCCGAATTGTTCGACGGTCGCTGGTGCATCTTGACCCCATGCGAGCGGAGCAACGAGGAAGCGGTCGAGAAGGTCGCGAAGCTGTGGGGCGCACTCGGCTCGGCGGTCGAGACCATGACGCCAGAGCACCACGACATCGTGCTCGCCATCACCAGCCACATCCCGCATCTGATCGCCTTCAACATCGTCGGCACCGCCGCCGACGTCGAGGAGGTCACCCAATCAGAGGTGATCAAATTCTCCGCCGGCGGCTTCCGCGACTTCACCCGCATCGCCGCCTCCGATCCCGTGATGTGGCGCGACGTGTTCCTCAACAACAAGGAAGCGGTGCTCGAGATGCTCGCCCGCTTCTCCGAGGATTTGGCGGCGCTGCAGCGCATGATCCGCTGGGACGACGGCACGGCGCTGCTCGAGCTGTTCACCCGCACCCGCGCCATCCGCCGCGGCATCATCGAGGCCGGGCAAGACACGCAGGAGGCCGATTTCGGCCGCCCGCACGGGCACGAGGATTGAGTTCCAGAAGTTGGAGGGTGGCTCGCCCGCACTTGTCGGGCGAGCCGGGTGGGGCGACCGATAGAATGCCTTTGAGAGCGCAGGACGGGTTCGGGTCACGGGATGGCTGAGCTTTGGGTGTTCGGCTATGGCTCGCTGATGTGGCGGCCTGGCTTTCCCTTCGCCGAATCTGCACCGGCGCTGCTCAAAGGGGCCCACCGCGCGCTCTGCGTCTATTCCGTGGTGCATCGCGGCACCCATGCTCAGCCAGGGTTGGTGCTTGGCCTCGATCGCGGCGGCGGCTGCCGCGGCGTCGCTTTCCGCGTGGCCTCAGGCGCCGAGACCGACACCCTCGCCTATTTGCGCGAGCGCGAGCAGGTCACCGACGTCTATGTCGAGGCGGTGCGGCCGATACGCCTGCTCGACGGCTCGGGCCGCGTGCTGAAAGCCCTGACCTATCTCGTCGATCGCAATCACGCCCAATATGCCGGCGATCTCTCGCTTGAGGAGCAGCTCCGCATGGTGCGCGGCGGCAAGGGCCAGGCCGGAGGCAATGTCGAATATGTGATGAAAACGCTCCGCCATCTCGAGGAAACCGGCGTGCAAGATCCCCTGCTCGCGAGCATCGCCGCGCATCTGACTGAGCCGCAGGGCTAAAAGCTCAAGCCGCGTCGGTGGCGAATTGCAGCTCGGCGAGCCGGGCATAGATGCCGCCATTGCCAAGTAGGCTCTGATGCGTGCCCTCTTCCACCAAGCGCCCCTGATCGAGAACGAGGATGCGGTCGGCGCGCGTCACCGTGGCGAGACGGTGCGCGATGACGAGCGTGGTGCGGCCTTGCATGATCGCGTCGAGCGCCCGCTGCACCAGCGTCTCGCTTTCCGAATCGAGCGCGCTCGTCGCCTCGTCGAGCAGCAGGATGGGCGCGTCGCGTAATACGGCGCGGGCAATAGCGATGCGTTGGCGCTGGCCGGCGGAAAGCGTGACACCCCCCTCCCCCAGCACGGTGTCGTACCCTTGCGGCAGGCCCGCGATGAAGTCATGGGCAAAAGCCGCGCGCGCCGCCTTCTCGATCTCGCTCCGGCTCGCTTCGCCAACGCCGTAGCCGATATTGGCGGCGACCGTATCGGCGAACAGCGCCGGCTCCTGCGGCACGATGGCGAAGCGTGCGCGAAGCTCGTGAAGATCGGCCTGGTTGACGGGCACGCCGTCGACGCTCACCGTTCCCTTTTGCGGATCGTAGAAGCGGAGCAGAAGCGCAAAGATCGTGGTCTTGCCGGCGCCCGAGGGACCGACGATGGCCATGCGCTCACCGGACTTCGCCCGGAACGACACCTCATTCAGCGCGCTGGTCGCCGGGCGCGAGGGGTAGTGGAACGATACGTCGCGGAACGCAATTTCGCCGCGCGGCGGCTCGGGCAGCGGAACCGGCCGCGGCGGCGATTTGATCGCAGACTGCACCGCGAGCAGCTCGCCGAGCCGCTCCGCCGCGCCTGCCGCCTGATTGATCTCGCCCCAGACTTCGCTGAGCTCGCCGGTCGCTGCCGCGGCGAACACAGCGTAGAGCACGAACTGCCCGAGTCTGCCGCCGGTCATGGTGCCGGCGAGCACGTCCTGGGCGCCGTACCACAGGATGCCGACGACGCTGGCAAAGATGAGGAAGATGGCAAGCGCCGTGAGTCCGGCGCGGGCTTTCGTGCGCGCTTTCGCTGCCCCGAAGGCGAGCTCGACAGCGCCGGCAAATCGCGCGCTCGCCGCCCGCTCATGGGTGAAAGCCTGCAGCACCCTCACCTGGCTCAAGCTTTCGCTCGCGTAAGCCGAAGCGTGGGCGAGGCTGTCTTGCGCCTCGCGCGAGAGTGAGCGGACCGCTCGGCCATAGGCGACAAGCGGCAGCACGATGACCGGAATGGCGATCAGCACCAGCAATGACAGTTTCGGGCTGGTGACGATCATCATGGCCACGGCGCCCACCAGGATCACGATGTTGCGCAAGGCTTGGCTGATGGTCGTGCTCGCCGCCGCCTTGATTTGTGTGGTGTCGGCGGTCAGCCGCGACATCACCTCGCCCGAATGCGCCGTCTCGTAGAAGGCGGGGCTGAGGCCGGTGAGATGTTTGAAGATGTCGGTGCGGATATCGGCGACGACGCGCTCGCCGAGCCAGTTCACGCAATAGAAGCGGGCGGCGCTGGCGATGGCGAGGACGAGGCCGACGCCAAGCAGGGTTGCGAAATATTTGTCGACCAGGCCAGGCTCGACCCCGCTGAAGCCGACATCGATCATGCGCCGCACGGCAAGCGGCACGGCAAGCGTTGCCGCAGCCGAGACGATGAGGGCCGCGAGCGCCGCCGCGATCATGCCCCGGTAGCGCAGAACATAGGGTTTGAGGGCAAGCAGCGGACGGAGCGAGGCACGTCCGTCCTCGACCTCGCCCGCCGCTTCTGACGCAGGAAAGGTGTCCAGGTCCGGGCCGTCGGGCTTTGCGGTCACGGGCGGGGTATCCTCATTCTCGGGGGGAAATGTACGGAAGGAGGGCGGAGAGCGAAAGATCAAAGGGCCGCGCCCTTCCGGCACAGCCTTGTGCGCGTGGCGAACTTCCTTTATAGGCTCAACCCAACGTAACCAGCTCGATTTCCAAGGCAAAACGCCATGAAAAAGGACATTCATCCCAAGTATCACCGCATTAAGGTGGTGATGACCGATGGCACCGAGTTCGTCACCTATTCGACCTACGGGGAGGGCGAGACGCTGAAGCTCGACATCGATTCAAAGACGCATCCGGCCTGGACCGGCGGCGGCCAGCACCTCATCGACCGTGGCGGCCGGCTCACCCGCTTCAAGCGGAAATACGAAGGCTTCCTCAAATAGTCTGCTAG
>DATDLA010000022.1:0-3130 GCA_036519535.1 Methyloceanibacter sp. | reverse complement strand
ACGAGAAAGGCAACGCCCGGGGCGCCGCGATCGCGAAATCCGCTTATGGCTTTGGCGAACTCGGCGCTGCCGAGCTGATCGCCCTCGCGGTCGAGGCAAACCAATTTATGCGAGGGAGGAACCTTGCCGAGCATGACCATGGCTTCGGCGGCGGTGCGCGCGGCTGGCGTCGGCCCCCGCGACTCAGGGACCTCGATCACCGTCACCGGCGCAAGCCCGAGCTTGGTGCCGGCCATCTCGGTGCGGCCGAGATAATGCCTGAACAGGTCGCGTTCCGGGCCTTGCTTCAGCCTGCCCACGGCAGCAATGAGAAGCCGCATGGCGCGACCTTGTAAGGCCTAGACCCCCTGGAACGCTAGCGGCGGTTCAGACCACCATGCGCTCCATCGGGCGGTCGGCGGACCACATCTTCTCCAGATTATAGAACTCCCGCACCTCTGGACGGAAAATGTGGACGATGACGTCGCCGGCGTCGATCAGCACCCAGTCGCAATGAGGAAGGCCTTCGACGCGAGCGCGTCCGAAGCCTTCGTCCTTGAGCTTCCTGATGAGGTGATCGGCAACGGCGCCGACATGCCGTTGCGAGCGCCCCGAGGCTACGACCATCTGGTCGCCGATCGAGGTCTTGCCCTTGATGTCGATGCATACGACGGCCTCGGCCTTGGCGTCGTCGAGAGTGTCGAGCACGACGTTGAGCAAACGGTTCGGGTTTGCGCGAAATGACGCAAAGCCGGAGGGAGGCGTACCCTTAAGGGCACCCTCTCTTGGTGAGCGCATGTTTGGGTGGATGTCCTTCTGTCATTGCTCCTGCGGAAGCGGCTTCTTGAGCCCTGCTCCGGCTAAACGCCAAAGCCCGGCATTCGGTGCCGCTTCACCCCGAACATAGTCTGCGTCGCGGCAAAATTTCAATAGCTAGTGTCGTCATGCTTTCTTCTTACTTTTCTTTGTGTCCTTCTTCGCCAGCTTGGCGTCATTCTTCTTTTGCCGCTTGGCCACCTTCTCGGCCTTCTTCGCCACTTTCTTCACGGCCTTCGCCGCCTTGCGCGTCTTGGCGCGCTGTGGCCCGGCCTCATTGCCGCCCCTGAGCCGCGTTGAGGAGAGGCTCGACAGCGGGAGCGTGAGCAAGGTCCAAGCCGGCGGTTCCATGCCGGCAAGTCCACGCGCATCGGTCTCGTCGAGCGCGGCGAAGGCAAAGCGCTGCGCGGCCCTGCTTGCCCGCGCCTTCAGCCGGTAGCCGGGGCGGTCGAGCACGGCGATGGGCACGAGGCCGAACAGCTCCTCCCAGGCGCGCCAACGATGGAACGAGGCGAGATTGTCGGCCCCCATCAGCCACACGAAGTCGACAGATGGGTAGCGCCGCTTGAGGAAGCGGATGGTATCGATGGTGTAGGCGCTCGGGCGAGCCGCTTCGAAGCCGGTGACCACGATCTTTGGATGGCGGGCGACCGTGCGCGCCGCGGCGATGCGCGCTCCAAGGTCAGGTGCGTTGGCCGCGTCTTTGAGAGGATTGCCTGGGCTCACCAGCCACCACACCTGATCGAGCGCCAGCCGCTTCAAGGCGGCGAGGCTGATATGGCGGTGCGCCGCGTGCGCCGGGTTGAACGAGCCGCCGAGCAGCCCGATGCGCATGTTGGGCGCCGCCATCGGCACCTTGATGCGGTCGGAAGGGAGGTTGCGGTCGCCTTTACGCATGCGGCGCGTCCGCTCGCTCCATACCTCCCCCTTGCGGGGAGGTCCGGCGAGGCCTCTTGGCGTCGCTGGGGTGGGGGCTCACCTGAACGGCTACATCAGGACTCGTCATTGCATACCCCACCCGGTCGCCAAAGCGAGGCTTTGGCCACCACCCTCCCCGTTCCGAGAGGGATGCTCAAGGACGGATCTGGCCTGAGCCATGCACGACATATTTGAAGGTCGTGAGCTGCTCCAACCCCACCGGCCCGCGGGCATGAAAGCGACCCGTGGCGATGCCGATCTCCGCCCCCATGCCGAACTCGCCGCCATCGGCAAATTGCGTGGACGCGTTGTGCAGCACGATGGCGCTGTCCACGCGGGCGAGAAATTTCTCGGCGGCTTCCTTGTCCTCGGTGATAATGGCCTCGGTGTGCTGCGAACCGTGGCGGTCGATGTGATCGATCGCCGCGTCGAGCCCGTCGACCACTCCCACCGCGATGATGGCGTCGAGAAATTCCTTTGACCAATCTTCTTCGGTCGCAGGCTTGACGCGCGCATCGACTTTTTGCGTGTCGGGATCGCCCCTCACCTCGCAGCCGGCCTCGATCAGCATCTTGACCAGAGGCGCAAGATGGGTCGGCGCCGCGGCGCGATCGACGAGCAAAGTCTCCGCCGCGCCACATACGCCGGTGCGCCGCATCTTGGCGTTGAGCACGATGGTCTTGGCAATGGCGGGGTCTGCGGGCTGATGCACATAGACGTGACAGACGCCTTCAAGATGCGCGAACACCGGCACCCGCGCCTCCTCCTGCACGCGGGCGACGAGGCTCTTTCCCCCGCGCGGCACAATCACGTCGATGGCGCCGCCGAGCCCCGCCAGCATGAAACCAACCGCTTGGCGGTCCACGGTCGGCACGAGCTGGATCGCCGCTTCCGGCAGGCCTGCCTCGGCGAGACCCTCGGTCAACGCGTTGCAGATCACGAGCGAGGTGAGAAAACTCTCAGAGCCTGAGCGCAGAATCACCGCGTTCCCAGACTTCAGGCAAAGCCCGCCGGCGTCCGCCGTCACATTAGGCCTCGACTCATAGATGATGCCGATCACGCCCAGCGGCACGCGCACGCGCGCGATCTGCAAGCCGTTCGGCCGCGTCCACGAGGCGATCACCTCGCCGACCGGATCCGGCAGCGCGGCGATGTCGCGCAAGCCGCGTGCCATGGCCGCGACGCGCGCCTCGTTCAGCGCCAGCCGGTCGACGAAGGCCTCGTCGCGGCCCTTGCCCCGCGCGGCGGCGATGTCGTTCTTGTTGGCTTCAAGGATCGCGCCCGAGCGTGCCTCGAGCCGCTTGGCCATGGCTTCGAGCACGGCACTCTTCTTTGCGGTCGAAGCAAGCGCAAGCGCCGCCGCGGCCTCGCGCGCCAAGCGCCCCATATAGAGCATCATCGGCTCGATGCTTGCCTG
>DATDLA010000021.1:0-2846 GCA_036519535.1 Methyloceanibacter sp. | reverse complement strand
GGCTACGAGACGCCGGTGGTGCAGATGCACCTGCGCTACGGCATGATCCTGTTCATCGCGTCGGAGGTGATGTTCTTCGTCGCCTGGTTCTGGGCCTATTTCGACGCGGCGCTCTATCCCGACGACGCCATCACCTATGCGCGAACCGCGGTGCTCGGCGGGCAATGGCCGCCGGTGCCGAGCGCCGACACCGGGGTTGCCGGCCTTGGCGACTTCCAGCACACCTTCAATCCCTGGGGTCTGCCCTTCGTCAACACCCTGATCCTGCTCACCTCGGGCACCACGGTGACCTGGGCGCATCATTCGCTGCTCGAGGGCAACCGCAGGGGCCTGGTGCTCGGGCTGCTCTGCACCGTGATCCTCGGCATCCTGTTCACCGTCTGCCAGGCCTATGAGTACATGCATGCGGGCTTCGGCTTCGCCAACCACATCTATGGCTCGACCTTCTTCATGGCGACGGGCTTCCACGGGTTCCACGTCATCGTCGGCACCATCTTTCTCACGGTGTGCCTGATCAGGGCCATGCGCGGCGCGTTCACGCCGAAGTTGCATTTCGGCTTCGAGGCGGCGGCCTGGTACTGGCACTTCGTCGACGTGGTGTGGCTGTTCCTGTTCACCTGCATCTATGTGTGGGGATCGGGAACTGACTATCCGGCCCACTGACGCGGGCCCGATATCGTTACCGGGGGGCGGCGAGCGAGCCGCCCCCTTTTCGTTTGGAGTGTCGGAGCAAGACGCAAAGTCACCGGCCATGAACACGCATGAGGCGCCATCGCTCGCCTCGACCATCCTCTCCGGGCTCCTCGGCCGCTGCCCTGCCTGCGGGCGGGGCAGGATGTTTTTCGGCTATCTCACGCTCGCCCCTCGCTGCAATGTGTGCGGCCTCGATTACAGCTTTGCCGATTCCGGCGACGGCCCAGCCGTGTTCGTCATTCTGGTGACCGGATTTATCGTGGTCGGTGCTGCCCTTTACGTGGAGCTGGTCTACGCACCGCCTTATTGGCTGCACGCCGCACTGTGGGGGCCTCTTGCCATCCTGCTGCCCTTGCTGCTCTTGCGATCGTTCAAGGGCGTGCTCATCGCGCTCCAGTACAAGAACAAG
Organism: Methyloceanibacter sp.; assembly: GCA_036519535.1. Lineage (GTDB taxonomy): Bacteria > Pseudomonadota > Alphaproteobacteria > Rhizobiales > Methyloligellaceae > Methyloceanibacter. The sequence goes on along the minus strand of DATDLA010000021.1, from coordinate 1,744 downwards.
GCGCAAGAAGGCCGGCTCGCCTCGGAGTGAGCAAGCCATGCCGGCGCGCGGTCTCCTTCTGCTCACCGCATGTTCCGCAGCGGCGCTTGCCGTGCTGATCGGGCTTGGGCTGTGGCAATTGCAGCGGCTTCAATGGAAAGAGGGCCTCATCGCGCAGATCGAGGCGCGCGTGAAGGCCGAGCCCGTCTCGCTCAAAGAGGCCGTGGCGCAGGCCAGCGCCGGCGAAGACGTCAGCTATTTGCGCGTTCGCGTCGAAGGCCGCTTCGACAACGTCAAGGAGCGATATCTTTTTGCCGTGTCCGACGGAACGCCTGGCTGGCACGTGATCACGCCGCTTGAGACGCCTGACCGAGAGGTGGTGCTGGTCGACCGCGGCTTCGTGCCGGATGCGCTCAGGGATCCTGCGGCAAGGCCGCAAGGCGAGATCGGCGACGCCGTGACGGTGACCGCATTGGCGCGGCCTCCAGAGACCCAAGGGCTGTTCGTGCCCGACAATGAAATCGAGCAGAACCGCTGGTTCTGGCGCGATTTCAAGGCCATGACCAAGTCCATGTTCGGGGAGGGCACCAAAGAGGTTGCCCCCTTCTTCCTCGAGGCCGAGAAGAGCGACGTCCCCGGCGGTTGGCCGCGGGGCGGGGAGACCAGGCTCGATCTCCCCAACAACCATCTGCAATACGCGATAACCTGGTTTCTGCTCGCCCTTTGCCTTGTGGTCATCTATGTCATCTATGTGCGAAGCAGGCTAAACGCGGCGTGATCCATCCCTTTCGGCCAGGCGCTTGAAATCCTTTTAGAGGTCAGTTTTGCGGTATGTGAGCACAAGGGGCAAAGCCGAGGCCCTTCCCTTCGAAGGCGCGCTGCTCGCGGGCCTTGCCCGCGACGGCGGGCTCTATATGCCGGAAGCGTGGCCGCGTCTTTCCCCTGCCGAGATCGGAGCGCTCGCCGGGCTCGACTATGAAGAAGCCGCCTACCGCATCATGCGCCCCTATCTTGAGGGCGATCCGAGCCTCTCCGACCTCGAAGCCGTGCTCGACGAAGCCTATGGCGGCTTCCATCACCCCGCCATCGCGCCGCTTCGCCAGATCGGGCCGGCGAGCTGGCTGCTCGAGCTATTTCACGGGCCGACGCTTGCCTTCAAGGACCTCGCCATGCAGGTGGTGGCGCGGCTGATGAACCGAGCGCTTCTGCGACGCGGCGCCCGCGCAACAATAGTCGGCGCCACCTCAGGCGACACCGGTGCCGCGGCGATCGATGCCTTTCGCGGCCTCGACATGATCGACATTTTCATCCTGCATCCGAAGGGGCGCGTGACCGAAGTGCAGCGCCGGCAGATGACGAGCGCGCACGAGCCGAACGTGCACAACATCGCGGTCGAAGGCACCTTCGACGACTGCCAAAGGATGGTGAAGGCGCTGTTCAACGACGAGAGCATGCGCGATGGGCTTTCGCTCACCGGCGTGAACTCGATCAACTTCGCCCGCATCCTCGCCCAGACCGTCTACTACTTCACCTCCGGAGTGGCGCTCGGCAGCCCCCACCGCGCCGTCTCCTTCGCCGTGCCCACCGGGATTTTCGGTGATATTTTCGCAGGTTACGCGGCGAGGAAAATGGGCCTTCCGGTCAAGCGCCTCGTTATTGCCACGAACCTCAACGACAGTCTCGCCCGCGCCTTGTCGACGGGGATTTACGAGCCAAGGGGCGTGATCGCCACCTCCAGCCCGAGCATGGATATTCAGCTTGCGAG
>DATDLA010000020.1:0-3445 GCA_036519535.1 Methyloceanibacter sp. | reverse complement strand
TGTGGGGCCTTTGAAGCGCACTGTTTGGGGCGGCGCCAAGCCGAACGCACATGCCAACTGCCGAAAATTCTGTCTTCCGCACCTGGGCGCGGAGGTCTCTCTTTGCCCTGGCCATTCTCGCTGCTCCGGCAGCCTATTCGGAGGTGGCCGCGACGGTAACGGAGCGCCCCGAGCCCGGCACTTTGCTCGGCAACTATCTCGCCGGTCGCGTGGCCCGCGGCGACCACGACACCGCGGCCGCGGCTGATTTCTATTCGCGGGCGCTCGCCGAGGATCCGACCAACGAGCTGATCCTCGAGCAGGCCTTCCTGCTTGAGACGGCGGCGGCCGATTGGGACCGCGCCGTCGAGCTCGCGCGCGATCTGGTCAAGGTCGAGCCGACGCACCGCATCGCGCAGTTCCTGCTCGGCTGCGAGGCGTTCAAGCGCGGCGACTACAAGGAAGCCGACGAGCACTTCGCCGCGGCGCGTCAGGGTCCGATTGCCGATCTGACGTCGATCCTGGCGCGGGCCTGGGTGCAGCAGGCGAACGGCAAGACCGATCAGGCGTTCGCCACCCTCGATACGTTGAGCGATGCCGACTGGGCACAGTTCTATCAGCGCTACCACCGCGCGCTGATCGCCGATGTGGCGGGCAAGCGTGAGGTGGCGCGGGTCGCCTTCGCCCAAGCGTTCAAGAAGAATCCTGCGACGCTCAGAGTGGCCGATGCCTATGCCAGACACTTGGTGAACGCCAACAACCGCAAGCTCGCCAAGCAGACGCTCAAGACCCATATCGCCAAGTCGGCGCAACATCCCCTCTCGATGGCGCTGCTCAACGAAATCGAGGCCGGCAAGACCCCGCCTTTGCTTATCACCTCTCCGAACGACGGCCTGGCTGAGGTGTTTTACGGGATCGGCGACGCTCTCGCCGGCGAGGGCGGACTCGACATGGGCATCATCTTTCTGCAGTTCGCGCTCTATCTCGAGCCAGATTTCCCGCTCGCCCAGGTGGCGCTCGCCGAGGCCTATGACAGCGCCAAGCGCTACGACCTCGAGCTCGGGGCCTTCGACAACATCGATGAGGATTCGCCGCTCTGGCTGAACGTTCAGATCCAGAAGGCCTTGGCGCTGAATTCGCTCGAGCGGGTGGACGACGCCAAGGCGCTGCTCGAAAAAATCATCGCCAAGAGCCCGAAGGACATTCGTCCGTTCGACGCTCTCGGCAACATCCTGCGCTCGCATGAGCGCTACGCCGAGGCTCGCGATTACTATAGCCGCGCCATCGCGCTGATCGGCAAGCCCAGCAAGGATAATTGGCCCCTGTTCTATGCGCGCGGCGTGTGCAACGAGCGGCTGAAGGATTGGCCTCAGGCCGAGGCCGACCTGAAGAAGGCGCTCGAGCTTTCGCCCGACGAGTCCCCGGTGCTCAACTATCTCGGCTACACCTGGGTCGATCAGAGCCAGAACCTCAAGACGGCGATGGACTACATCCGCAAGGCGGTGAAGCTCAAACCTGACGACGGCTATTACATCGACAGCCTGGGCTGGGCCTATTACCGCCTCGGCAATATCCAATCGGCGGTCGAGCATCTTGAGCGCGCCGTGGAGCTCAGGCCTGACGATCCGGTGATCAACGATCATCTCGGCGATGCCTATTGGCGCATCGGGCGGAAGCTCGAGGCGAAATATCAGTGGCAGCAGAGCCTCACGCTAAAGCCTGACAAGGATCTCATCGCCACCATCGACAAGAAGTTGAAAGACGGTCTCGCCGACGCGCCGGCGACCAAGGCGGCGAATTCGACGGTGCAGAAAATCGCCGAATAGTCTCTCGCCTTTCGCGATTGCGGAGCCTTCGCGATGACGGCGCTCCGCGACACGGCAAAAGCCAAGCTCAACCTCACACTCGAGGTGCTGGGGCGCCGCGACGACGGCTACCATGAGGTGCAGAGCCTCGTGGCCTTCGCCGCGCTTGGCGACGGTCTGGAGCTGGAGCCGGGCCAGGACCTTGCGCTTGCGATCGATGGGCCGTTCGCGGGCGCGCTTTCCGGCGGCAATCTCGTCACCGCCGCAGCCAAGGCCGCCAAGTCGAGGGAACCGGCGATCGAGCTCGGCCATTTCCGCCTGACCAAGATTTTGCCAGTCGCCGCCGGTCTTGGGGGTGGCTCGGCCGACGCTGCCGCTTCCTTGCGCCTGCTCGCCAGAGCCAATCCTGGAGCGCTTGCTGATTCTGCCTTGGGCGAGATCGCTGCCGGTCTTGGCTCAGACGTGACCGCCTGTCTGCAAAGCAGGCCGGCGCTGATGACCGGACGTGGCGAGAAGGTCACCCCAATTCGTGGGATGCCGGCTTGCGGCGTCGTGCTGGTCAATCCCGGCCTGCCGCTTACTGCGGCTAGTGTGTATGGCGCGCTTCGTGCGGCTCCCCTTTACGGCGGCGAAACGGACGCGGCAGTTCCCGATTTCGCCGGAAGCTTCGAGCGGTTGATCGACTATGCCGCCCCGCGCGGCAACCATCTCGAGGCTGCGGCTCTGCACTTGGCTCCGGTGATCGGTGAGGTTCTGACGGCGCTCAGGCGCGTTCCCGGCGCCAGTCTCGTGCAGCTTGCGGGAAGCGGTCCGACCTGCTTCGCCCTGCTCGCCACGGAGGATGAGGCAAAGCGCGGAGTGGCTTCGCTGGAAGCCGCGCATCCCTCCTGGTGGGCGGCCGCGACCAGGCTCGAAGCGAGCGCCGATTAGAACGGACGGTCGACGCAGAAGGCCACGGCGTCGAGCAGCGCCGCCTTGGGATCGCAGTCGGGGAAGATGGCGAGCGCGTCGCGGGCAATGGCGCCGTAATGGCGGGCCCGCTCCATGGTGTCGTTCAAGGCGTTGTGCTTCTGCATCAGGCCCATGGCCTCATGCAAATCATCCTCGCTGATCTCGCCGTCCTGCAGCGTGCGCTGCCAGAAGGCGCGCTCTTGCGCGTTGCCGCGGCGATAGCACAGCACCACGGGAAGCGTGATCTTGCCCTCGCGGAAATCGTCGCCGACGCTCTTGCCGAGCATCGACGGCTCGCCGGAATAATCGAGCGCGTCGTCGACGAGCTGAAAGGCAAGACCGAGATTGCGGCCGTAGGATCGCAAGCCGGCGGCTTCCGATTTCGGCCGGTTGGCGATGACGGCGCCGACCTCGGCGGCGGCGGCGAACAATGCCGCGGTCTTGGCGTCGATCACCGCGAGATAATCGTCCTCGGTGGTCTCGGTGTTCTTGGCGGTGATGAGCTGCATCACCTCGCCTTCGGCGATCACCGCTGCCGCGTCGGACAGAATGCGCAGCGCAAAGAGCGAGCCCACATCAACCATCATCTTGAAGGCCTGGCCCAAGAGAAAGTCGCCGACGAGCACGCTCGCCTCGTTGCCCCAGAGCAGACGCGCCGCGGTCTTGCCGCGCCTGAGATCGCTCTCATCGACCACGTCGTCATGCAGCAG
>DATDLA010000019.1:0-3068 GCA_036519535.1 Methyloceanibacter sp. | reverse complement strand
GATCTCCCCGGGCGGAATGCCGCTGCCCTCGTCGACGATCTGCAGCTTGACGGTCTCCGCCTCCTGCCAGCTTTGGATCAGCACCGTCGTCTGGGGCGATGCATATTTGGCGGCGTTGTCGAGGAGATTGAACAAGACTTGCTCGAACAGGACCGGATCGAGCTCGAGCATTGGCAGGTCTTTGGCGATATCGACCTCCACGCGGTGGTGAACCAGGATTTTTCTAGCACGTTCCAGCACCGAGCCGACGATCTCGCCGATATCGTGCCGCGCCGTGTTGGGCTTGATTGAGCCCGATTCTAGCCTCGTCATGTCGAGCAGATTGGCGATGAAGCGATTGAGCCGCTCCGATTCCTCGAGAATGGTGGCGGCCAGGTCCACCTTGGCGTCGTCGTCGAGGGCGCCCGACAAATCCTTGAGCGCGCCCGCGGCGCCGACGATGGAGGCGAGCGGGGTCTTCAGGTCATGCGAGATTGACGTGAGCAGCGCTGCACGAAGACGATCCGCCTCGACCCTGCGTTTGGCCTGATCGAGATCGTCGACGAGATGGACGCGCTCGATGGCCAGCGCCGCCTGGTCGATCAAGGCGTCGAGCAGGCGCCGCTGGTCGGGGGTGAGCAGCGGGCCAGGCTTGTCGCTGTCGATGCCGACGATGCCCACGACGCCGCGGCCGGTGCGCATGGGGAGAAACAGCCGCCTGGCCCCCGGCAACGTGTCGGAGCCACGGCCAGCGGCGCGATTGTGCTCCCAAGCCCATTTGGCGGCGGCAAGATCGGCCTCATCGAGAACATCCTCAGGCGGATACCCGGTTCTCACCGCAAGGATGCCGTCTTCCGGCAGCAACAGGACGACTCGGACTTTGAGCATGAGTGCCGCTTGGTATGCGCTCGCCCAAAGCACGTCGTCGAGCGTGCCGGCGCCGGACAGCTTGCGGCTGAAGGCATAAAGCGACTCGGTGGTGCGAGCCCTGGCCATGGCCGCAAACGCCAGAGTGCGCACCCGTGCGGCCACGTTCGACACCACGACAGCCATGGCGATAAAAAAGAGAAAGGCCGCCACATTCGTGGGATCGGTGATGGTGAAGGTATAGACGGGCGGCAGGAAGAAAAAGTTATAGCAAAGCGAGGCGATAAGACTCGCAAAGAGCGATGGCCAAAGACCATAGCGCACAGCAATGCCCACCACCGCGGTGAGGAACACGAGGTCCACATTCTCGATTCCAAACCAAGGTTGAATCGCCATGCCGACGCCAAGAGCGGCGCCAATGGCAACGATGGCGATGACATAGGGGCGAGGACCGAATGGCGCCGCCTTTTCAGCGGTTCGGACGGACTTTTTTGGGATCGTCTCTTTGTCGAGCGCCTCGCCGGCGATGACGTGCACGCTGATATTTCCGCACCGGCGCAGCAGATCGCGGACGACGGAGCCATGCAAAAGCTCGAACCAGGGCGACCGCGTGGATTTGCCAAGGACGATCTGCGTGATGTTGTTTGCTTGCGCAAAGTTGACCACGTCGTCGGAAATGCGGCTGTCGCCGCCTGGAATGGTAACCGGGTCACCGCCCAGCGCCTGCGCCAGCCGAAGCGTGTCGGCGATGCGATCGCGTTCCTCCTCTGTGAGTTGGAGGCTGCGCCTGGTTTCCACATAGAGCGCCGTCCAGGAGGCGTGCAGGCGATCCGCGAGACGCTTGGTATAACGTACGAGCCCTGCGGCACGCGGGTCTTCGCTGACACAGACCAGCAGGCGCTCGCCGGCGGCCCAGGGACCCGGAATAGCACGCGCCTGCATCTCGGTGAGGAGCTGCTCATCCACCCGCTCGGCCGTGCGACGGAGGGCGAGCTCGCGCAGTGCGGTCAAATTGGCGGGCGAGAAGAAATGCTCAAGCGCGCGCTCAGCCTGCTTGGGGACGTAGACCTTGCCCTCTTTCAGTCGCTGAATCAGGTCGTCGGGGGTGATGTCGACAAGCTCGATGGCGTCGGCGCGATCGAGGATTGAGTCCGGCACGGTCTCCCGCACGCGGACGCCGGTAATCTGCGCCACGACATCGTTCAGGCTTTCGATGTGTTGAATATTGACCGTGGTGTAGACATTGATGCCGAGGTTCAGCAGCTCTTCCACGTCGAGATAGCGTTTGGGGTGGCGGCTGCTTGGCACATTGGTGTGGGCGAGCTCGTCGACGAGCGCCAAGTCTGGTCGGCGCGCGATCAGAGCGTCGAGGTCCATCTCCTCGAGCCATTGGCCTCTGTACTCAATAGGCCGGCGCGGAACGACTTCGAGGCCCTCCAACAGGCCCTCGGTCTCTTTGCGGCCGTGGGTCTCCACCACGCCAACGACAACGTCCGCGCCATCCTTGGCTCTGGCCCGCGCCTCTTGCAGCATCTCGTAGGTCTTGCCCACGCCAGGAGCGGCGCCGAGGAAGATCTTCAGCCTTCCGGCACGGGTCTCTTCCTTCTTTGCCTTGGCAAGCAGTGCCTCGGGCGAGGGGCGCTGATCCGACTCACGCCGCTGATCTGCCATGAAGCCTTGGTCCTTGGGCGGGCTCTAGGCCCGCCGCAGTATCACTGCGTTCCGACGCGATCCAGAGCTAGGTTTAGCTCAAGAACGTTAACGCGCGGCTCGCCGAGGAGACCGAGGGTACGCCCTTCGATATTCTCTGCGACGAGATCGCGGAGCGCATTTTCCGGCATGTTGCGGGCTTTCGCAATGCGCGGGACCTGGAAATAGGCGCCTTCCGGCGTGATGTGCGGGTCAAGTCCGCTGCCCGACGTCGTCACGAGGTCGATCGGCACGGGGGTTGACGGATTCTCAGTCTTCAGCTTGTCGGCTTCGCCCTTGACCCGCTCGATAAGCGCCTTGTTGGTCGGGCCAAGATTGGATCCCATGGAGTTGACCGCGTTGTAGGGCACCCCCGTGGTCTTGCTCGGATCGCTGGGGTCAGGCCCGAGCGTGGCCGAGGGCCGGCTGTGGAAATAATTGTTATTGGCGAACGGCTGCCCAATCAGCTCGGAACCGATCACCTTGCCGTCCTTCTCGATCAGGCTCCCTTGCGCCTGATAGGGGAAGATCAC
>DATDLA010000018.1:0-3486 GCA_036519535.1 Methyloceanibacter sp. | reverse complement strand
CCTCCCTCTAGCGTCAGAACCCGGGCGGCCTCTGCCGCGCGAGCACACCGTCGCCGATTCGGGATCGAAAATTCACCGCGCTCTCACAGAACGATTCTATCGCCTCCGTCGCCAGCGTGGATCGCAGCGTGGCGGGGCTGTGACAAATGCCACTGCGCCTCGCTCGGGACTCAGGCATGACCTCTTCCAGGTCTTGAAAAGGAAATGCGAAAAGGAGGTCTTGATGTCCCTGAAATTTGCTGCCGTGGGCAGCCTCACTGTTCTCAGCCCCTTCGGGCTCCCTGCACGAGCCGGCGACCGAGCACGGAATCTGGAAACCGCCGAGGCCCGTGACCCTCTTCTCGCCATGCTCGGCCTTGCGAGCCAAGCAGAGCAGCCGAAGCCTCCCGAGGCCGTAAAAAGAGCTGCTGACCGCGATCGCTCATAAACGGTAGACATTCGCTTTCGAGCCAATGCGGCCATCGGATGTCGTGACCGGCTCGGAGCGCTCTCCAACGGTGGCGTGGCTTAAGAACATGCCCGTCATCCTCAGGTAGAAAGCCATCGGCGCTAACATGAGCGTCTCGATGCCCGCTCTTTGCCGCGGCCTGCAGCGCTCGATGGGAAAGCGGAGGATTTGGGCCTGCAAAGCGACCTCCTCGACTATCTGCGCCAGGCAACGGCGCTGGCTTTGACCGCTTCGAAGCTCTGCAATTGCTCATCAGGTGCCGCGAGCCAGCTTGCCACCTCGCCAACGGCGTTGAACAAGGCCTGGGCGCCGATCAGGTCGGCCGCCTTGTGGTGGATGGCATTGTGGAGATAGGCATCTGCGCTCTCGCACGTCTTATGCTCGCGAAACGCCTCTTTGGCTTGGTCGAAGGTCATGTGCCACTCCGGGCTGGGGCTTGGCGAAATTCGTCTCCGCACAACACTGAGATGGGGATGCCGCCCTTACCCGGCTTGTGCCAAATTGCTCGGGATTGACTCGATTTGCCGCGGATTTATCTCTCGCAGCCCCAGGGCCTTGATTTCAGCCCAAAATGACGGCCTCACGCGTCTATCGGCGCCGCCATAGTGTTCGCATGACTTGGGCACTATACTGGGCGCATCCTCGGGCTGACGGGCGAGGGGAAGAGGGATGGCACAGTTCCGGTTTGTTGCTGCCCTGTTGCTTGCCGGAGCGCTTGCTTGCAGCGCAAGTAAGCCAGCACTTGCCGGCATCCTCATCCAGATCGATAAGCGAGCCCAGACCATGACGGTCGCGGTCGACGGCCAGCTGCGTTATCGCTGGCGCGTTTCGACCGGGGCCACGGGGTATTCGACACCGGTCGGCTCATACACTCCCTTCCGCATGGAGGTGATGCACTACTCCCAGGAGTGGGACAACGCCGGCATGCCCCACGCGATTTTCTTCACCACGAGAGGGCACAGCATCCATGGCTCGGACCATCCCGGCCTTGGCACGCCTGTCTCACACGGTTGCGTCCGTCTCACGCTGCCTAACGCCACCACGCTCTATCAGCTCGTCCAGGCGAACGGCATGGGGCAAACCAAGGTCGTCGTCAGAGGGCCTGATCCACCGGGCGTCACGGTCCCGAGCCAGCCGCCGAGACAGCGAGCACTGGGCTGGCGACCATTTCGCTTTTTCCAGTTCTAGCCGCCATCCTCCTCGCGTGATCCCTCCCCAGTGGGAGAGAGGAGATCAACTGCGGCAATGGGGCAGGGCGGAGCGATTGAGTTTAGCGCCCCGGCCCGCTATCAGACCGGAATGTCCACCGCCGCCGACAGCATCGCGGTCTCTCGCCGCGATGGCGCTCCGACGAAGGCGCACCACGCCAAGGCTTTGCGCCTTTGGCTTGGCGGACTTGCCCTCCTCATCGTGGCGATGATCTTGGTTGGCGGCGCCACGCGCCTCACCGATTCAGGCCTCTCGATCACCGAATGGAAGCCGGTGACCGGCGTGATCCCGCCGCTGTCGGACAGCGCCTGGCAGGAGGCTTTCGACGCCTATCGGAAGATCCCCGAATATCTCGAGCTCAAGCGGGGCATGAGCCTCGATCAGTTCAAGACCATCTATTGGTGGGAGTGGGGCCACCGCTTTCTCGGCCGGCTCATCGGTGTCGCCTTCCTGCTGCCCTTCCTCGCCTTCTGGATCGCGGGCTACATCCCGAGAGCGCTGTTGCCGCGGCTCGCCGGCTTGTTCGTGCTCGGCGGCCTGCAGGGCGCCGTCGGCTGGTACATGGTGAAGAGCGGCCTCGTCACGCGCGTCGATGTGAGCCAGTACCGGCTCGCGGCCCATCTCGGCATCGCCGTCGCCATCCTCGGCTACACGCTTTGGCTCATCGTCGATCTTGGGCGGGAGCGGTCGCCGGGCGCAACATCGGACAGGCGCGTCTCGGCATGGATTGCCGGCGCCGCGCTCACGCTGATCTATCTCCAGATCCTCGCCGGAGGTCTCGTTGCGGGGATCGACGCGGGGCTAGGCTACAACACCTGGCCGCTGATCAACGGCGCATTTGTGCCAAGCGGCCTCGGCGAGGCACAGCCCTGGATCCTCAACCTGTTCGAGAACCCGCTCACAGTGCAGTTCGACCACCGCATGCTGGGCTACACCGTGGTGCTCGCGACGATCCTGCAGGCCGGCTGGCTCGCGCTTCGGCGCGAAGCTCCTGAGCTCGTCACCAGCGCCTTCATCCTGATGTGCCTGGCGCTGCTTCAGGCGACACTCGGGGTGTGGACGCTGCTGCTCGCCGTGCCGATTGAGCTCGGTCTCGCCCATCAAGCCGGCGCGATCCTGCTATTTGCCGCCGCGCTCTATCACCTATGGCTGACGTTGACTAAGACGGCCCCGGCGCGCGACGCTCAAGCCGCCTCAAGCGCCTGATCGAGGTCGGCGATGATGTCGCCGACGTCCTCGAGCCCAATCGACAGCCGCACCACGTCGGGGCCGGCGCCGGCGCGCAAGCGCGCCTCGTCGGTCAGCTGGCGGTGCGTGGTCGATGCCGGGTGAATGATCAGGCTTCGCGTGTCCCCGATATTGGCGAGATGGCTGAACAGCTTGACGTTGCTGACGAGCTTGACGCCCGCGTCATATCCGCCCTTGAGCCCGAAGGTGAACACGGCGCCGGCGCCCTTCGGGCAATAGCGCTTGGCAAGCGCATGGAACTTGTTTCCAGGCAGCCCCGCATAATTCACCCAGGCGATCTTGTCGTGGCCCGCGAGCCACTCCGCCACGGCGGCTGCGTTGTCGCAATGGCGCTGCATGCGAAGCGGCAGCGTCTCGATACCGGTCAGGATCAGAAAGGCGTTGAACGGCGAGATGGCGGGGCCGAGATCGCGCAAAGAGAACACCCGGCAGGCAATGGCGAAGGCGAAATTGCCGAAGGTCTCGGCGTAGGTGACGCCGTGATAGGAGGGCGAGGGCTCCGACAGCGTCGGGTAACGCCCGCTCTTCATCCAATCGAAGGTGCCGCAATCGACGATGGCGCCGCCGATCGAGTTGCCATG
>DATDLA010000017.1:0-2468 GCA_036519535.1 Methyloceanibacter sp. | reverse complement strand
CGCCCCATGAGATCGCTCAAGCCCTCATAGTCGCGCACGGCCTTGGCGAGCGCCCTGCCGCCCTTCCCGCCATCGGCGAGCGCCGCGAGCTTGCCGGCATAGTTTTCCTGCATCGCCTCGGCGGCGCGTTCGGAGGCTGCACGATCGGCCTTGAGCGCCGGCGCATCCGGGGCGCCATAGAGATCCTTGAGGTTCCACTCCGGGAGTGCCCCGAGCTTCGGCTTGGGCCGCCCGTGCCGACTTGCGGGCTTTGCCTTGCCGCGAGACGACGTGGCAGTGGCGTGAACCGCCAGCGATTGAAGGGATTTCCGCTGCATTGGTGTTTCCGTCCCGTCCTTCGAATGCCCGCGCGTTCGATCTAACGTGCTCTTACGGCGATTTTGCGAGGGGGCCAAGAGCGAGCCTCGTCAAAATCGAACTGCCATAAAGCGCTTATTTACCGTTTCGCCGCACAATTTTGGCTCGGGAGCACATCGCCAAAGCGCCGGGTAGAGGGCGCGTGCGACGGGTCTGCTCCGAGGGGTTCCAGCGTAACCGTAGCGAGTCTTGCGTCATGCCGAAACGTGTCCTGGTCGTCGACGACGACCCTGCTGAGCGCCGTATTCTCGAAGAGACCGTCAAGCGCTTCGGCTATGCCGTTGCCCTGGCTGAAAACGGGGACAGGGCGCTTGCCGCGTTCAAGGCCGACGTCTCAGGCGATATCTCCCTCATCCTGCTCGATCTCGTGATGCGGGGAACCGACGGCATGGCGGTGCTTTCAGCCATGCGGTCCTTGCCGCGGAAATATCCGACCATCGTGCAGACGGCGAGTGGCAGCATCGATGCGGCCATCGCCGCCATGCGGGCCGGCGCCGTCGACTTCGTGGTCAAGCCGGTGAGCCCCGAGCGGCTCGAAGTTTCCATCAAGAACGCGCTCCGGATCGATGCGCTCGAGGGCGAGATCGGCAGGATGAAGGCCGCCGCCCGCGGCGAGCTTGGATTTGCCGATCTGATCGCCGGGAGCGAAACGATGGCCCGGGTTGGCGACCTCGGACGGCGGGCGACGAAATCGTCGATTCCGGTCCTGATCGAAGGCGAAAGCGGTGTCGGCAAGGAGCTCGTCGCGCGCGCCATCCACGGCGAGAGCGGCCGCGCCGGCAAGCCTTTCGTCGCCGTCAATTGCCGCACCATTCCCGAAAATCTGGTCGAGACCGTCCTGTTCGGCTCGTTCGCGAGCGATTCCAACCGGCAAACGGGAAAATTTTTCGAGGCCGATCAAGGCACCTTGTTTCTCGACGAGATCGGCGAGCTGTCGCCTGAAGCGCAAATCAAACTGCTCCGCGCGCTGCAAGACGGCGCGATCGGCGTCAAGTACCCGGTCAAGGTCGATGTCCGCGTGATCGCCTCGACCAACCGGAATTTGATCGCCCTCGTGCAGGAGGGGCGCTTCCGCGAAGATCTCTACTATCGCCTCAACGTCTTCCCCATCTGGGTGCCGCCTTTGCGCGACCGCCTGGATGACGTGCCGGAGCTCGTCCGCCACTTCATCGCCCGTTTCGCCGCAGAGGAGGGAAAGCGCGTAGAACGCATCGAGCCCGGGGCGCTTGCCATGCTCAAGCGCTATAGCTGGCCTGGCAACATTCGCCAGCTCGAAAACGCGGTGTTCCGCGCAGTGGTTCTTGCCGACCAGCCTTTGCTCGGCGTGAGCGAGTTCCCGCAGATCGCAGTCCACGTGCAAGGCTATCGCGTGACCGTGCCGCCGGCTCCCGCGCCGAAAGCGCCGGCGCCCCGCATTGAGGGACCTGTGATCCTCGGCCAGTCTTCCATCGCGCCGGCCACGATCCATTTGCCTTCGGCAAGCGGCCGCGATGCCGTGGGCATCCCCGCCTTGAGCGAGGAAGGTGACATCCGCTCGCTCGAGGCGGTCGAGGCGGACATGATCAGACTTGCCTTTGGCCGTTACCGCGGACGCATGACGGAAATTGCCAAGAGGCTCGGCATCGGCCGCTCGACGCTGTACCGGAAGATGCGTGAGATTGGGTTAGAAGCGAGAGCGCATTAGCTCGGAACGACAGCATGCCTTGGCAGGAAAGCCACACTCACAAAAAAAGCGGCGCTGGCGCCGGCTTATATTGCAACGCGGTGTGGCCACAAGCGGGGTCCCCACGTTAGGGTCGGATTTCTGCCGAATCGCGGGCACGATCGGCTGGAGGGAACATTGATGAGGCCATTTTCCTGTATCGCGTTAGCCTTGTTTTTGGCCGCGCCGTTGACGCTCGCGGCCCATGCCGCCGAGCCCGAATCTCCGGACGCCTTGGTCGGTCCACCTGAGGCCGTGCGCGCCGCCATTCAGGAGCGGCTCTCCGCCAAATTCACCAATGCAAGCGAGGCAAGGAAGAGCGAGCAAGGCGCCCTCGTCGAATACTATTCCGTGGCGGAGAACCGTCTTCTCTGGGTCGACGAGCATGGCCTCAACGACCGGGCCAAGT
>DATDLA010000016.1:0-2513 GCA_036519535.1 Methyloceanibacter sp. | reverse complement strand
CGAGCAGCTCTATCGCGCGGCGACCATACTTGCCGGCCATCCTTATCACCGCGCCTGACCTCCGCACCCCGCGTGGAGGGAAGGGTTAAGGTTTGTTCAGCATATTCGCCTTGATTCTGCCTCATCGCTCCGCTTCCGTTCCTGCTCGCTCGAGTTCCACCTCTTCAAGCCGGCGGGCAAGAGACGGGACGGGGGAAGAGCACGCTGGTTACAAAGGATGGCGCCAATCCATCGGTCCCCTGAGCCGACATTCCGGTTCGTCACAGCCGGTTTTCTCCTCCTGGGGCTCTTGAGCACTTTCCCGTTGGTGAGCGCGGCGGAGGATGATCTCTCCCGCGAGGAGGCACAGAAGAAACTCGACGAGACCTCACACAAGCTGCAATCGAGCCGCGCCCAGGAGCAGGGCCTTGCTCAGGATATCGCGGCGCTCGCCGAGGCGCGGGCGAAGCTCAATACCGAACTGATCGAAGCAGGAAAGCAGGTGCAGGCGAGCGAAGCAAAATTGTCGGAGACCGAAGCGAAGCTGAGCGAGCTTACCGACCAGGTCACGGTCATTCGCAATTCGATCACCGAGCGGAAGGAAACCATCGTCAAGATGCTTTCGGCCATGCAGAGGATCGGCCGAACGCCGCCGCCGGCGCTCGTCACGCGCCGCGACGATGCGCTTGCCGTGGTGCGGAGCGCCATGCTTCTGGCCCAGGTGTTTCCCGAGCTCAAATATCAGGCCGACAATCTGTCGCAGGAACTCGACGGGCTGGTGAAATTTGAGACCGGCATTCGCGAGCAGCGCGATACCGAGAAGCGCGAGAACGACAGACTTGCCGGCGAGCGCGGCCGCATCGACAGCCTGCTCGAGGAAAAGAAGGCGAAGCTCGCCCAGAGCGAAGCCGAGCTTGCGGCGACCCGCCAGGCGGCAGAGCAGCAAGCTGCGGAGGAGACCGAGCTCAACGCGCTGATCGCCCGGCTCGACGAGCGGATCGCCAAGGCCGAGGTCGCGCAATACGACGCTGAAGTGGCCACCGAAAAGGCGTTGCGGGCCCGCGAGCAGCAGCAGGCGCTCGTCACCCCTGGCAACGAGAAGGTCATCGAGATCAAGCCTGAGTCGACCAAGATCGCCTTTGCCAGCCCCGCCCGCATGAAGCCGGCGATGCCGTTCGAGCTGACCAAGGGGACCTTGCCCCTGCCGGCCCAAGGCAAGCGGCTGAAGCGCTTCGGCGAGGCTGACGGCGTCGGCGGCAGCTTAAGGGGCATTTCCCTGCAAACCCGTGGAGAAGCACGGATAATCGCGCCCACCGACGGCTGGGTGGTCTATGCCGGGCCTTTCCGGTCCTATGGCAATCTATTGATCATCAATGCGGGCGGAGGCTATCATGTTCTGCTTGCGGGAATGGGCCGCATAGACGTAAGCCTCGGCCAGTTTGTCTTAGCCGGCGAGCCGGTCGCGGTGATGGGCGCCGTGCTCCAGGCGGGCCAAGGTAACAACGATAATTCGCGCCCCGTCCTATACGTCGAGTTCAGAAAGGACGGCAGGCCAATTGACCCCGGTCCATGGTGGGCCGAGGCTTCCGAGAAGGTGCAAGGATGATGCGGAAATCCGAATACGCGCTATGGACGCTTCTGGTGTTAGCCGTGCTCGCTGCCGGTTCGACGATGGTGGGGCTCGCGCGCAGCCAGACGGCATCGGCGGCCAACTCGGAGATCTACCGGCAGCTCGATCTGTTCGGCGAGGTGCTCGAGCGCGTGCGCGCCGACTATGTCGAGAAACCCGAGGACGCCAAGTTGATCGAATCCGCGATCAACGGCATGCTCATGGCGCTCGACCCGCATTCCGCCTATCTCAACCCGAAGCACTTCCGCGACATGCAGGTGCAGACGCGCGGTGAGTTCGGCGGTCTCGGCATCGAGGTGACCATGGAGAATGGCGTGGTCAAGGTCGTCGCCCCGATCGAGGACACGCCGGCATCTAAGGCCGGCATCCAGAGCGGCGATCTCATCACCCATCTCGATAAGGAGCAGATTCTCGGCCTCACCCTGCAAGAGGCGGTTGAGAAGATGCGCGGCCCGGTGAATTCCGGGATCACGCTCACCATCGTGCGCAAGGGTACCGAAGATCCCTTCGACGTGAAGGTCGTGCGCGACGTGATCCACATCAATCCGGTGAAGTACAGCGTCGAAAACGACGTCGGCTATATCCGGGTCACCACTTTCAACGAGCAGACCACGGCCAATCTGCAGAAGGCGATCGAGGATTTGAAGAAGGAGATCGGCCCCAAACTCAAGGGCTTTGTCGTCGACCTGCGTAACAATCCTGGCGGCCTGCTCGATCAGGCGATCTCGGTGTCGGATACGTTTCTCGATCAAGGCGCCATCGTGCTGACCAAGGGCCGCAATCTCGAAGAGACGCAGCGGTCGAATGCGCGGCCTGGCGACCTCACCGACGGCCAGAAGATGGTGGTGCTGATCAATGGCGGCTCGGCCTCGGCGTCGGAAATCGTTGCCGGCGCGTTGCAGGA
>DATDLA010000015.1:0-2088 GCA_036519535.1 Methyloceanibacter sp. | reverse complement strand
CGACGAAATCAGGCCCTAGAGGTCGTCCGCGTTGAACGTATCGCATTGGCGCAGGTCGCCGGTCTGGTAGCCGCGCTTAAACCAGCGCACGCGCTGCTCCGATGAGCCGTGGGTGAAGGAATCCGGCACGACGTACCCTTGTGTCTGCTTCTGGATGCGATCGTCGCCGATGGCGCTTGCCGCGTTGAGCGCGCTCTCGATATCGCCGGGCTCGAAGATCTTCTTGGCCTCCTGCGTTTTGTTGGCCCAGATGCCGGCGAAGCAGTCGGCCTGCAATTCGACGCGGACTTGAATGGCGTTTCCTTGCCGCTCGCTCACCCGCTGCCGCACCGCCTCGACCTGATCCATGATGCCGAGCAGCTTCTGCACGTGATGGCCGACCTCATGCGCGATCACGTAGGCTTGGGCGGCGTCGCCGGGGGCGTTGAAGCGGTCTTTCAGCTCCTTGTAGAAGGAGAGGTCGATATAGACCTTCTCGTCCTGGGGGCAATAGAACGGGCCCATCTGCGCCATGCCGATGCCGCAGGCCGAGCGGACGCCGCCGGAAAACAGCACGAGCTTCGGATCGCTGTACCTCGCTCCATACTGCGGAAGCAGGGTGCGCCAAACGTCCTCGGTTTCGGCCAGCACCACCGAGACGAACTCCTTGAGGTCGTCCTGGCTTGCGCTTCGCGGGTGCTGGATATCCGGACCCTGCGGCTGCCTGGGGACCGGAAAACCGGTGGTGTCCGGACGCGATTGCGGCAGCCTGATGTCGGGGAAGTTCGACTCATCTCCGCCGGGCCCACCACCCTGCATGATGACGCGGGGGTCGACGCCGAAGAAGAACATCAAGCCGAGCAGGATCAGGATCCCGACAATGCCGATGCCGCCTCCCCTCGCACCGCCTCCGCCTGGAAAGCGCAGGCCCCCTCCGCCGGGGAACGGGGAACCGAAGCCGCCGCCGCCTTCACTGCGGCGATCCTCGACATTTTCGCTCTCTCGTTCGCCACGCCACCGCATCTTCAGGCCACCTCGACACTTCTTGGCGGACATGCCGGAAGGTTCCGTCCATTCTGCATGGCACGGGCTAGCGCACAAGCGCAAGGGCAGCCTCTAAAGCGGCGCGAGCGGGCCCCGGACGATCAACCATGGGGGGTGAGGCGAAACTGCCAAATCCTTGTTGTTAAAAGCGAGATCGACAAGAAAGCGTCGCAAAACTGCCATAGGTCCAAGGCATTCTGTACGCGCCCGGTTGTATTTCGTCTGGGTGGTAGTGCGTTCTGTGTAATGCGTACGAGCCTCGGCAATCCCCGCGCCGGGGCTCTTCTTTTATGGGCATAGGCCAAGGCTGAGGCACCGGCCGATTGACGCTACAATCGGCGCCATGCGCGTCCCTGAGAGCCCCCTCCGCCAATCCCTGATCTCGCTCACCACCGGGCTTCTATTGGCCGCGACGATGGCAACGCTCGGCGGCGAGATAAGGTTGCGCCTTCCCTTCGACATCTTTCCTGGAGCCGCCTACCTCGCCCTTCTCAGCTTCCCTGCGGTGTGGCGCGAGAGGAGCGGAGGCGATGCTAGCGCCGATCTCCAGCTCGGCGCCTATCTCGGACCAGCCTATACCGGCGGAAGCGACCTCAATCTGGTGCAGCCCGGCGGAACCGACATGACGTTCCGCGACATCGCCTGGGAAGGAAGGCCCTTCCGTCGCCCGCCCTATTACGGTTACCGGGCGATCTATTGGAGCGATCGCTACGGGGTCATGCTTGACTTTACCCATATCAAGGCGATCGCAATCAAGGACCGGCCCGTACAGCAATCAGGCTTCAAGGATGGCGATCACGTGCCGCCGCAAGCGCCGATCTCGGCCACGCTCAAGCGGCTTGAATTCACCCACGGCTATAATCTTCTCACGCTCAACGCGCTCCGCCGGGGCGCGTCGCGCGGACCCAACCTGATCCCTTATTTCGGACTGGGACTCGGTGTCGCCATTCCGCATGTCGAGGTGGAGCGGGCGGACACGCCGCAATCGGCCCGTACCTTCGAGTATCAGATCACCGGACCGGCCCTCCAATTGCTTGGTGGGATCGAGTGGCGCTTCGGCAGAAG
>DATDLA010000014.1:0-2028 GCA_036519535.1 Methyloceanibacter sp. | reverse complement strand
AGGCAGCATATCGGCGATGCCGACCGCCGAGGCGAGACGATCGATCTCGGCGGTCGACATGTCTTCGGCAACGATCTGGATGTTCTGCCGAACCGTGCGCCAGGGAAGCAGCCGCGGCTCCTGAAACATGACGCCAATGCGCGCGCTCTCAGGCACGTGCACCTTGCCGGTGAAGCGATTATCGAGCCCGGCGACAATCCGCAAAAGCGTGGTCTTGCCGCAACCTGACGGGCCCATCAACACCGTCATGCTTCGCGCCTGCACCTCGAGCACCAGGTCGCGGATGGCGGGGATCCGCGTCCCGTCCGCCCCGACATGGGTCTTGTCCTCGATGAGGATCTCAAACCGGCTTGTTGCGCCAGCGGGTCGTACGTCGTTCAAGGGGCTGCACCAGCAAATATTCGATTGCGAGCATGACGGTGACGAAGGCGACGGTATAGCCGAGGATGGCCGTCACGTTGAAGAGCTGGAAGTTTAGATGGAGCTCGAAGCCTACGCCATTCGGCCTGCCAAGCAGCTCCACCACCAAAACAATCTTCCAGATCAATGAGATACCCGATCTTGAGGCCGCGGCGAAATAGGGCTGAAGCTGCGGCAGGGTCACGTTGCGGAGCTTGCTCCAGTACGACAGGCGGTAGGCGCGCGCCATCTCGTCGAGCCCGGGGTCGAGCGCTCTCGCGCCCTCGCGCATCGTCACGATGGCGTTCGGGATCTTGTTCAGCGCGACGGCGCCTATTGCCGCGGCCTCGTTCAGCCCGAACCAGACATAGGCAAGGATGATGATGACGAGGGCGGGCAGGTTCAGGAGCACGATCAGCCAGGGATCGAGCGCCCGGTTGAGCGCAGGCGACTCGCCCATGGCGAGGCCAATGACGCTGCCGATAGCCATCGCCACCACGAAGGACGCCGACACCCGCCATAGCGTAATGCCGAGCTCGGCAAGGAGATCGCCGTGCATCGCCTCGTCGACGACGTAGCTCAGCACCTCCACCGGGCCAGGCAGCAGCCGGCTCTGCGCGATCTCAGCGGCGATGAACCACACGAGCAGGAAGCCAGCGACGGAGAGCACGGAAACGATCGGGCCGCGATAGGCGCGAAGCCCGGACCAAGTGTCGGGAGGGGCCGCGCTCACGCTCAAGACTTGCCGCCTTTCCAGAAGGTGCCGGGGGCAAGCTCGGCGCCGGGACCGACAAGCTTCTCCCCGCCAAGCTCGCGCAAGAATTGATAGAGCACCTTGGCGTCGGACTCGTTTTCGGCGGTCGACCGCTCCGGAATGCCCTCGCGGTAGCGTCGCCGGAGCGCCTCGAAGGTCGCATCGTCCTCCGCTCGCATCAGGGGCCGGATGGCATCCCAAGCCTCATTGGAGGTGGCGAGCAGCTCGTCGGCCTTGGCCGCCGCGCGCAAGAAGCCGTCCACCGCCTTCAGGTTCTCGTTGGCCCAGCTGTCGCTGAACACGTAGCCGACCATGGCCACTTCGCCCTTGGCGCCGAGCTCGCTCACCACGTCCTCGATGCCAATCAGCTGCTTGAAGCCTGCAGCTTCGAGCCTCGCGGCATAGGGCCAGAAATTGAGCACGGCGTCGATTTCGCCTTGCTTCGCTTTCTCGGCAAGGAGCGGCGGCGCGCCAAACACCTGCGTGGTGTCCGTCCTGAGATCGAGATTGGCGGTCCTGAGCGCATAGGCCACGATCAAGAGCCAGCTCTTGTCGAGCGGGCCTCCGGCCACACCGAGCTTCTTGCCCTTGAGGTCCGTCAAGGTTTTGATCGGGGACTCGCGGGGGACCATGATGGCGCCGAGCGCTGTCGTGAAAGGCGAGAAGGTGAAGTCGGCGCCGCCGGCCCGCTCCCGCGACACCCACAGCCAATCGGTGGCGATGATGTCGACCGAGCCGCCTTGCAGGCCCACGGCGGTCGCCTCGCTGCTCGCGAGCGGCACCACGTCGAGCTCGATGCCCTCGGCCTTGTCCAGACCGTTCTTCTGGATGGTGTCGAGAACCCAGCTCACCGTCCCGAATTTCAGGACGCCGAC
>DATDLA010000013.1:0-5351 GCA_036519535.1 Methyloceanibacter sp. | reverse complement strand
GCATGCAATCGGCGGGGTCGCCTTGCGAGGCGATGATGTCGCTTTTGCGCACTTCGAGCCGCTGGCAGCAAGCGGTGAGCTGCTCGGCGAGGTCGGCGCTGCCAAGCGCTTGCGTGAACCATTCGCGCAAGCTTCGTCCTTGCGCATTCTTCGCCGAATGGGCGGCAATGACCTCTTTTTCGCAGGCCTCCAAGGCGCGATCGAGGTCGTCTGCCAGGATGACGTCGGCAGCAATGACTTCGCGGTTGCGGAACGCGGAGACGAGCTCAGGCGACAGATTCACGAGCACGAGGCTGGCGCCGACATCGTCGGCGGCGCGCTTGATATGAGTAAAGCTATGCATGGCGGAGGAATCGATACCGGTAACCAGGCGATAATCAAATATGAGGAAGCGGGTAAGGTGGCGCAGCCGATGATCACGCCGATCAGCACGCCGGCGATAAAGCCGATTTGGATGATGAGCAGGGCAATGGCAAGCAGCGAGGCGTATTCGAGGAGCGAAATGCGGCGTGCCGAGTCAATGAACCACTCCTGGATGAGGTTGAACCCCAGATAGAGCAGCAATCCGCCAAGCACGAACTTGGGTACATAAGCGAGGAAGCCCGGATTGGCGGTGAGCACGAACCCCGAGACGATTGCCACGACAAGGCCGGAGAGCCGTCCACGGCCGCCCGCCGCGTAGTTCAGGGTTGTCCGGCTCAAAGAGATGCAACTGACATAGCCGCCAAGCGCGGCCCCGGCCAGATTGGCGACGCCGAGCGTCTTCAGGTCGCGCTGGAGGTCGGCTTCGCGTCGGGTGACGAACTCGATTCCGGTGGTGTTGAGCAGCATGGTGATCGCCGTCACGAACATGACGGCGAGCAGATCACCGACGTGACCGCTCAGCGCCCGCCAGGGAAATATGCGGAGATCGTTTAGGTCCCAGGTCCAGGTCAGTCCTCCGGCAGCGGGTGCCTTGAACATCCAACCTTCCCCTCGCGCCTCGCTAAGGGTCATGCCAGACAGGGTGAAGGCGAGGTACGCCGCGCCGATTCCGGCTAGCAGGATGCCCGGGAGGACGTACGGGCTGTCGCCGCGCCGGCGCAAGCCGAAATAAAGAGCGAGAGCAATGGCGGCGGTCGCGGCAAGCTTGGCCATGACGGAGGGGTCAAGGAAAGTTCCGATGGTCGAGACGCTGAGCCCCTTGTCGGCGACCACGCGCGCCGCACCGTTCACCATCAACCAACCGGTCGCGCCGAGAAAACCGCCGACCACCGGATAGGGGACGAAGCGGATGGCGCCGCCGGCGCGCGCGAGGCCAAGTCCAAAAAGCAGAATGCCCGCCAGCGCCGCGGAAAGCGCCATGACGATCATCACCGGCGCGAGCAGATCGTCGGGGGCTCCCTCTGCGTCAAGCTGCCCGAGGAAATGCGCCACCATGGTTGCCGTGACCGCGGCGGTGGCGCCGTCAGGTCCAGCGATGGCGAAGGGGAGGGAACTCCGCGCGGCGATGATAGCCGCGCTGATTGCCGTGGTCAGGAAGGTCGCGGCTATGCCGTAGGCGATCCAGGGGGTGAGCGGCGGGGCGAAGATCAGGGCAGCGAAAGACAAGCCATAGGCCACCGCCACGATGCTGGTGATCAGGCCGGCGAAGACGTCTCTGGAGAGAGCCGCGACTTGTCCGGTTACCGGGCTATTGTTGGCTCCGGCTGCACCATTGACGGACATGCCAGCGAACCCTTCAAGGTCTCGACGCTCATTGTCTTAGCGCTGTTATGGCGTGATTCAGCGGGCGACGCATAGATTCGTGACATGAGTTTTCTGACTATGAACGCGCATCGAGGTGGGCCGCCGGCCGGCGTCTACTCCGCAGCCTGCTGCGACTTGGAGTCAGCCTTCGCCCCGAGCTTCTGGAGAAGGTCGATTGCAGCGTCGGCGATGGGCGTGCCGGGGCCGAAGATGGCTTTGGCGCCAGCCGCGTAGAGTTCGGGGTAATCCTGAGGGGGGATGACGCCGCCGACCACCACCATGATATCGCCGCGGCCGAGAGCTTCGAGCGCCTCGCGCAGCGCCGGTACCAGCGTCAGATGGCCTGCGGCAAGCGACGACACGCCGACAATATGAACGTCGTTCTCCACCGCCTGGCGGGCGGCTTCCTCAGGTGTTTGAAACAGCGGGCCGATATCGACGTCGAAGCCGAGATCGGCGAAGGCGGATGCGATGACCTTCTGCCCGCGGTCGTGACCGTCCTGGCCCATCTTGGCCACCAGGATGCGCGGCCTCCTTCCGTGGTCATGCTCGAAGCTGTCGATCAACGCCTTGACGCGGGTCAGGCTTCCATCCATGCGACCCATCTCCGCCTTGTAGACGCCGGTCACCGCCGAAACTTCGGCACGGTGGCGGCCATAGACCTTCTCCAGCGCGTAGGAAATCTCGCCGACGGTCGCCTTGGCCCGGGCGGCGCGAACGGCGCCTTCGAGAAGGTTGCCTTTGCCTGTCTTGGCGCATTCGGTGAGCGCGTCAAGAGCCGACTGCACCTCAGCATCGTTTCGCTCGGCTTTGAGCCGCTCGAGTTTGTCGAGCTGCTGGCGGCGGACGGAACGGTTGTCGACCTTGAGAATGGCGATGGCGGCATCGCTGTCCTGGCGGTATTTGTTCACGCCGACGATGGTCTGGCGCCCAGAGTCGATGCGGCCTTGGGTTGCCGTCGCGGCCTGCTCGATCATGCGCTTGGGGATGCCGGCCTCGATGGCGCGTGCCATGCCGCCGAACTTCTCAACTTCCTCGATGTGCTTCAGCGCGCGGGCGGCAAGGTCGTGGGTCAGCCGCTCGACATAGAAGCTGCCGCCCCACGGATCGATGATGCGGGTCGTGCCCGACTCCACTTGCAGCATCAGTTGGGTATTGCGGGCGATGCGGGCGGAGAAATCGGTCGGCAGCGCCAGCGCCTCATCGAGCGCATTGGTGTGCAGCGATTGGGTATGGCCTTGCGTCGCTGCCATGGCCTCCACGCAAGTGCGCACGACGTTGTTGAACACGTCCTGGGCGGCGAGGCTCCAGCCGCTCGTCTGGCAATGCGTGCGGAGCGCGAGCGAGCGCGGGTCCTTCGGCTTGAACTCCTCGGCCATCAGCTTGGCCCAGAGCAGCCGGCCGGCGCGCATCTTGGCGATCTCCATGAAGAAATTCATGCCGATCGCCCAGAAGAAGGAGAGCCGCGGTGCGAAACTATCGACGTCCATGCCGGCCTTGACGCCGGCGCGCACATATTCGATGCCGTCGGCGAGCGTGTAGCCGAGCTCGAGGTCTGCGGTCGCGCCCGCTTCCTGCATGTGGTAGCCGGAGATCGAGATCGAGTTGAACTTCGGCATCTTCTTCGAGGTATAGGCGAAGATGTCGGAGACGATGCGCATCGAAGGTGCGGGCGGATAGATATAAGTGTTTCGCACCATGAACTCTTTCAGGATGTCGTTCTGGATGGTGCCGGACAGCTCCTCGGGCGGCACGCCTTGCTCCTCGCCGGCGACGATGAAGAGCGCGAGCACCGGCAGCACCGCGCCGTTCATGGTCATCGACACCGACACCTTGTCGAGCGGGATGTGGTCGAACAGGGTGCGCATGTCGTAGATTGAGTCGATGGCGACGCCTGCCATGCCGACATCGCCGGTGACGCGCGGATGATCGGAGTCGTAGCCGCGATGGGTGGCAAGGTCGAAGGCGATTGACACACCCTGCTGGCCGGCAGCGAGATTGCGCCGATAGAAGGCGTTCGAATCCTCGGCGGTGGAGAAGCCGGAATATTGCCGGACGGTCCACGGCCGCTGCACATACATGGTGGGGTAGGGACCGCGGAGATAAGGCGCGACGCCCGGCAGCCCGTCGAGGAAGTCGAGGCGCGCGATATCCTCTGCGCCGTACACGGGCTTCACGGCGATGCCTTCCGGCGTCTGCCAGGGCGTAGCCCCGCTAGACGTTGTCCCGGCGCCGTTGCGGGCGTCGAAGGCGATATCAGCGAAGGCGGGGATGCGGGTCATGCGCCCAGTCTCTCATAAGCATTCTGCAATAGCCCAAGCGTATCACGGCCTTGATAAAGGAATGGTCCAATCCCGGCGTCTTCCCAGGCCTTCTTATGATCTCCTGGCTTGCCTGCCAGATAGACTTGAGTTGCGCCGGCCGCGGCCAGCGCCTCGGCCGCATTGACGGCCTCGCCGGCATAGACCTTGTCCGACGAGCAGAGGCAGGCGAGCTTGGCGCCTGAATCTTTGAATCGCTTCATCAGATTGTCGCCGCTTCCTTCCACTGCCTCGATGCCACCGGCCTCGAACAGGCTCTTGGCGAAGCTCGCGCGTGCGGTGAAGTCGGAGGCGCGCCCGAGGCAGGCGAGGAACACTTTGGGCCGCTCTCCGGTGTGGGCGAGGTAAGCGTCGCTCCGGTCGCGCAGGCGCTCGAAAGGCTCGGCGAGGCGGATGCGGGCGAGCGGCTCGATGGGTTCGCCGGCCGGCGTGCCGGGTGAGGGTGCTTTTGCAGCGCCGAGCAGGGCTACCGGCTCCTCGGCGAGATCGGGGAAGTCGCTGGTGCCGATCACGGAGTCCTTCCGTCCTGCGATATTGGCCTCGCGTTCCGCCCGCACCTTGCCCACCGCCTTCTGGATCAGCCCGGCCTTTAGCGCCTCGAAGGAACCGCCCACGCGCTCGATCTCCTGAAACAACGTCCAGGCCTTCTCGCAGAGCTGTTCGGTCAAAGACTCGATGGCGCCGGACCCCGCCGCCGGGTCGGCGACGCGGTGCAGATTGGCTTCCTCGATGAGAATGGTCTGGGTGTTGCGGGCGATGCGTCGCGCAAAACCATCGGGGATGCCGAGCGCCGCGCTGAACGGCAGCACGGTGACCGCATCGGCGCCGCCAACGGCGGCGGCAAGGGCAGCGATGGTGCCGCGCACGATGTTTCCGTGGGGATCGCGCTTGGTCATCATGCGCCAGGCGGTTTCGCCCACGACGCAGGCGCGCGAGGGAGCAAGTCCGCACGCCTCTTCGATACGCGCCCAAAGTTTTCGGATCGCCCGAAACTTGGCGATGGTCAGGAACTGATCCTGGTCGGCGGCGAGGCGGAAGAAGATCAAGCGGCGCGCGTCCTCAAGGGATATGCCGTGCGCCTCGATCGCGCGCAGATAAGCGACGGCATTGGCAAGCGCGAAGGCAAGCTCTTGCGCCTCGGAGCCGCCTGCCGCGTGGACCGGTCTCCCGTCGCTGACGGCAAAGGGGCCGGTGAAGCCCTGCTCGGCGAGACTTCCGATCAGCGCCGTCACTTCTGGTGCGAGCTCGCCCCAGGGCTTGGGCGCTACGCCCCGTGTCGCCATGGCGCCGAACGGATCGAAG
>DATDLA010000012.1:0-23170 GCA_036519535.1 Methyloceanibacter sp. | reverse complement strand
GCAGACATCTTAGATCCCCTTGACTAGAGGTTGGCTTTATAGCGGACATACCAGGTCTCCACGACGGGAACTTCAAGGGACCCACCCTAAAGGGGACGGACTGCAAATCCGTTGGCTCCGCCTACGCTGCTTCGAATCCAGCCCCTCCACCAGCCCGAAGCCCCGTGCGTCGCGGGCAATTTACTTCGTGTCGCAAATGGATAAGTTTCCGTCTCGTCCGGTCTAATCGCGACCGCGAGGCTCGCGTATTGCCACTTCCGTCAGCCAAGCGATGACGTATCGTTATCCTTGAAAATCGCCAATCAGCCCGAGGGACGCACGTGAAGCGGGAGTACTCATTCTGGTCGCTTTTCAAGCAAGGCCTTCAGCACAACGAAGGGTGGCAGCCGGCGTGGCGCAGTCCAGAGCCGAAGCCGTCCTATGACTTCGTCATCGTCGGTGCGGGCGGGCATGGTCTTGCTACGGCCTACTATCTGGCCAAGGCCCACGGTGCACGCAACGTCGCCGTCATAGAGAAGGGCTACCTCGGCGGCGGCAACACGTCGCGCAACACCACCATCGTCCGCTCGAACTATCTCTGGGACGAGGCCGCCCTTCTCTACGAGCATTCGCTCAAGCTCTGGGAGGGGCTGACTCACGACTTGAACTTCAACGTCATGTTCAGCCAGCGCGGTGTCTTCAATCTGGGCCACACGCTGCAAGACATGCGCGACATCGAGCGCCGGGTCAATGCCAACAACCTCAACGGCATCGATGCGTTGGTGCTCGACGCTCAGGAAGTGAAACGGCGCATTCCCCTGATCGATATTTCTCCCAACAAGCGCTATCCGATCCTTGGCGCGAGCTTTCAGCCGCGCGGCGGTGTCGCGCGCCACGACGCTGTGGCCTGGGGATTTGCGCGCGGGGCGAGCAAGCTCGGCGTCGACATCGTCGAGAACTGCGAGGTGACCGGCCTCGATATCGGCGATGGCCGCATCAAGGGGCTCGAGACGAGCCGGGGCTACATTGGCGCCGAGCGCGTCGGCTGCGTGGCTGCCGGCCATTCGTCGGTTCTGGCGCGCATGGCCGGAATCCGCATGCCGATCGAGAGCCATCCGCTCCAGGCGTTCGTGTCCGAGTCGATGAAGCCGGTGCTCGACACCGTCGTCATGTCGAACGCGGTCCACGGCTACTTGAGCCAGTCCGACAAGGGCGAACTCGTCATCGGCGCCGGCATCGATCACTACAATAGTTACACGCAGCGAGGCAGCCCGCACGTGATTGAGCACACGGCGGCGGCAATCATCGAGCTCTTCCCGATGTTCTCGCGCGTGCGGCTCAACCGCCAGTGGGGCGGCATCGTCGACACGACGCCCGACGCCTGCCCCATCATCGGGAAGACGAAGGTCAAGGGGCTTTACTTGAACTGCGGCTGGGGGACCGGCGGGTTCAAGGCGACGCCCGGTTCCGGCAACGTCTTTGCCTACACGATGGCCAACGACGAGCCTCATGCCCTCAATCGGGCCTTTGCGCTCGATCGTTTCTATACCGGACATCTCATCGACGAGCATGGCGCCGCGGGCGTCGCTCACTGACCAAGAGAGCCTTTCGATGTTCGTTTTCTATTGCCCGCACTGCGGCGAGAAGCGCGAGGAGGAGGAGTTCGCCTACGGCGGAGAAGCCTTTATCGCGCGGCCCGAGAAGCCCGAGGCGATTGGCGACGAGGCATGGGGCGACTATCTCTTCATGCGCAAGAACCCCAAGGGGTGGCATTGGGAGATGTGGCAGCACGCCACCGGCTGCCGGAAGTTCTTCGTCGTGAGGCGCAACACTGCGACCCACGCCGTTCACGGCACTTGGACGCTCGCCGAAGGGCGCAAGGCCTATGACGCGGAGGAAAGCGCGCCATGAGGGGCCACCGCGTAGACCTCGCCACGGCGCGCATCGATAGGAGCCGCCCGCTCTCCTTTACTTTCGATGGGAAGGGCTTCAGCGGCTACGCCGGCGATACGCTCGCCTCGGCGCTCCTCGCGCATGGGGTCAGGATGCTGGCGCGCAGCTTCAAGTACGGACGGCCGCGCGGCATCGTCGGCGCCGGCCCTGAGGAGCCGAACGCCCTCGTGCAAGTCGAGACAGGCGCGCTCACCATCCCCAATCTCAAGGCGACGCAGGTCGAACTCTACCAGGGCCTCGTTGCCCGCCGAACGACAGGGTGGCCCTCGCTCGCGTTCGATTTAAAGAGCCTCGGCGGGCGTTTTTCGCAGTTCATGCCGGCGGGGTTCTACTACAAGACGTTCAAGGCCCCCGGGATGCTGTGGCCCCGCTACGAGCAGGTGATTCGCCACGCGGCGGGCTACGGCAGCTCGCCGCTCGAGCCCGATCCCGAGAGCTACGACTACGCCCATCGTCATGCCGAGGTTCTGGTGATAGGCGCCGGCGCGGCAGGATTGCTTGCGGCTCTCGGCGCTGGCCGCGCCGGCCTCGATGTCATCCTGCTCGACGAGCAGAGCGAGCCCGGCGGCTGGCTGCTCTCGACACCGCACGCCGAGATTGGCGGAAAGTCAGCGCGAGACTGGATCGACGGCATCCTGGCCGAGCTTCAGAGCCTGCCGAATGTGCGCATCCTCACGCGCACGAGCGCCTTCGCGCTCCAGGACATGAACCTCGTGCAGGCCGTCGAGCAGGTGGCAGATCACTTGCCCCCCTCTGAGCGGGTCGCCGGCAAGCGCCGCCAGCGCCTGCACCGCATACGCGCCGAGCGCGTCGTGCTGGCGACGGGTGCGATCGACCGGCCGCTCGTGTTCGGCAACAACGACCTTCCGGGAATCTTCACGGCTGCGGCGATTACGACCTATCTCAACCGCTATGCGGTCGCCGTCGGCCGGCGCGTGCTGATCCTCACAAACAACGATCATGCCTATCAGGGCGCCGCTGATCTCGCCAAGGCGGGGTCCAGCGTGGTGCTGGCCGATACGCGCGAGCGCGTCAACCCGGAGTGGGAAACTCGCGCGCGCGCCGCGGGCGTCGACGTGAGGATCGGCTACGGCATAGGCGCGGCTCATGGGCGGCGCGCGGTCGACGGCGTCCACTTGGTGCGTCTCGACGGCGAGAAGAACGCGGTCGCGGGATCGGGCCCCAAAATCGAGTGCGATGCGGTGGCCAGCTCCGGTGGCCTGTCGCCGACGGTCCATCTCTATTGTCACGACGGCGGGCGCCCGCAGTGGGACGACGCCCGCCTTGCGTTCGTCGCGCCCGCGACCGGACGGGCCAAGGTCGGCATCTACTGCGTCGGCGCCGTGACCGGCGAGTTCCGCCTCGAGCAGGCGTTGGCTGAGACGCACCAGACGATCGCCGCGCTGCTCGCCACATTCGATAAGAAGGACACCTTGGCGGGGATCGACATCCACACCGGCGAGCCCGAGACTCTCGCTTCCCGGCGCATCTTCCGTGTTTCCGACGGAAAGCCCGAGGGGCACGGCAAGAAGGCCTTCGTCGATTTCCAGAACGACGTCGCGGCTTCCGACATCCATCTCGCCGTGCGCGAGAACTATCGCTCGATCGAGCACATCAAGCGTTACACTGCGCTCGGCTTCGGCACGGATCAGGGCAAGCTCTCGAACGTCAACGGCTACGCCATCGCCGCCGACGCGCTTGGCGTTTCCATCCCAGCGGTCGGCACGACGACCTACCGCCCGGCCTATACGCCGGTCACGTTCGGCACGCTCGCGGGCGCGCATGAGGGCGACACGTTCGAGCCGCGCCGCACGACCGCCATGCACGCCTCTCACGTCGCGCGCGGGGCCAAGTTCGAGCTGGTGGGCCAGTGGCTGCGGCCTTGGTATTTTCCGAAGGACGACGAAGACATGCACGCCGCCGTGCGCCGCGAATGCACCGCCGCCCGCCGCTCCGTCGCCATCTTGGACGCCTCGACGCTCGGCAAGATAGACGTTCGCGGCAAGGACGTGCGTGTGTTCCTGGAGCGCGTCTATGCCAATGCCTGGGCGCAGCTCGCGCCTGGCAAGTGCCGCTACGGGTTGATGCTCGACGAGAACGGCATGGTGATGGACGACGGGGTTACCGCGTGTATCGCCGACGATCATTTCCACATGACGACGACCACGGGCGGCGCCGCTCGCGTCTTGACCTGGCTTGAGAAATGGCACCAGACCGAGTGGCCCGATCTCGACGTCTACATGACGTCGGTCACTGACCACTGGGCGACGGCGGCCGTTGTCGGGCCGAAGAGCCGCGAGGTGCTGGCGAAGGTCTGCTCCGGCATCGACCTCGCGCCCGGCGCGTTCAAGTTCATGGACTGGCGCGAGGGGACGGTTGCCGGCGTTCCGGCGCGGGTGTTCCGCATCAGCTTCTCGGGCGAACTCGCCTTCGAAGTCAACGTAGACGCGAGCTATGGGGCTCACGTCTGGGAGGCGCTGATGGAGGCCGGGCACGAATTTGACATCACGCCCTACGGCACCGAGACCATGCACGTGCTCCGGGCCGAGAAGGGCTTCATCATCGTCGGCCAGGACACCGACGGCTCGATGACGCCGCTCGATCTCGACATGGCCTGGGCCGTGAGCTTCAAGAAGCCATTTAGCTTCATCGGCAAGCGCTCGCTCACGCGGAGCGACACGGCGCGCACGGACCGCAAGCAGCTCGTTGGCCTTTTCACCGAGGATCCCGAGACGGTGCTCAAGGAAGGCGCCCAGATCATCGAGACGGAGGAGATCGAGGCGCCCATGCCGATGCTCGGCCATGTGACATCGAGCTACTTCAGCCCTGAGCTCAACCGCTCGATTGCGCTCGCCGTCGTGCGCGACGGCATCAAGCGGAGGAGCGAGGAGGGCGTCAAGGCCGGGCGCGACGTGCTCTATGCCTGGGCCGGCGGCAAGTCTCACAAAGTGAAGGTGGTGTCGCCGGTGTTTGTCGACCCCGAGGGAGCACGCCAGAATGTCTGAGCCGGTCCTCCAGTCCCCCCTTCACTCCTTCGGGCTTTCCGCGCAGGCGAGACCCGCGGACGAAAGCTGCGGCGTGTGGGCCAACGAGGTTCCGCTCCAGGGCCACATCAGCCTACGGGGCAACCCTGCCGACACCGCCTTCCAGGACGGCGCGGCAAGCGCGCTCCGCACCCGGCTGCCGGCAAAACCCTGCACGTTCACCCGATCGGGAGCCGTGAAGGCGCTCTGGCTCTCCCCCGACGAGTGGATGATTGTCGGTCCTCGCGCGCGGCTTGTGCCGCTCTTGCGTGGCCTCGGGAAAGCCCTCAGCGGGATACGCAGCCAGGTCGTCGATAACTCGGGTGGCTATACTGAGATCATCGTTCAGGGGCGCAATGCCTCCGATGTGATTTCCCATGCCAGCGTCTACGACGTTCACCGTCTCGGCGAGGGCCGCGTCGTCGGCACTACATTCGGCAAGTCGACGGTATATATGTATCGCGAGCGCGACGGCGTCTCCCTTTTGGTCCGGCGCAGTTTCGCGGACTATGTCTGGCGCTTTCTCGTCCGCGCGGCCGAACCCTATGACTTCGGCATCGTCCGTCTCGACAAGGGAGATATCGAGGAGGACGCGGCATGAACTACAGCGTCTTCGAGGTGTTCGGTTGGCGTTCGACGAGATGGAGCGGTGACGGCGGCACAATGCGCATGTGAGGATCGGCGATGAAATACTCTCATGTGTTCACTCCCATAAAGCTCAATCAACTGACGCTGCCCAACCGCATTTACTCGACGGCGCATGCCGAGGTTTACGCGGAGCCGGGCGGGCTGCCGGGCGACCGCTACATCCGCTATTACGAGGAGAAGGCCAAGGGCGGTCTCGGAATGGCGATCTGCGGCGGCTCGAGCCCGGTCTCGATCGACGTGCCGCAGGGCGCGTGGAGCCCCGTCAATCTCACGACCGATCTCGTCATCGAGCCGCTCGGGCGCCTTGCCGAGGCCTGCCATCGCCACGGCATGAAGATCATGATCCAGGCCACCCACATGGGCCGGCGCTCGGCCTATTGGGGCGATCCCTGGCCGCACCTCGTCTCCCCGTCCGGCGTGCGCGAGCCTGTGCACCGCGGCACCTCCAAGTCCATGGAGATCGAGGACATCCGGCGCATCGTGCGCGACTTCGCGGTGGCCGTGAAGAGGGTGCAGGCGTCCGGCATGGATGGCGTCGAGATCTCGGCCGCCCATCAGCAATTGATCGATCAATTCTGGTCGCCGGAGACGAACCTGCGCAGCGATGAGTACGGCGGCTCGCTCGAGAACCGAATGCGCTTCGGCATCGAGGTGCTGGAAGCCGTGCGCGAGGCGGTCGGGAGAGATTTCTGCGTCGGCCTCAGAATGTGCGCGGACGAGTTCAACGACAACGGCATCGACCATGAGATGGCGAGGGAGATCGCGCAGGCGATGTCGGAGACCGGACTCATCGACTTCATCAGCGTCATCGGCTCGGGGGCGGACACGCACAATAGGCTCGCCAACTGCATGCCGCCGATGGCGCTCCCGCCCGAGCCGTTCGTGTATCTCGCGGTCGGCATCAAGGGCGTGTCGAAGGTGCCCGTGCTGCATGCCCAGGGCATCCGCGACATCACCCAGGCCGAGCGTATTCTCGCCAACGGCTGGGTCGACATGTGCGGCATGACGCGGGCGCAGATTGCCGATCCGCACATGATGCTCAAGGTGCGTGAGGGCCGCGAGGACCAGATCAAGCAGTGCGTCGGCGCCAACTACTGTATCGATCGCATGTACCTGGGTCAGGATGTCCTTTGCGTGCAGAACCCCGCGACCTCGCGCGAGGCGACGATGCCCCACGTCATCACGCCGACGAAGGGCGTGAAACGCCGCGTCGTCGTCGTGGGCGCGGGCCCCGCCGGACTCGAGGCGGCGCGGGTGTCGCGGGCTCGCGGCCATCACGTCGTGCTGTTCGAGCGCAACGAGAAGGTCGGCGGTCAGGTCAACCTTGCTGCCAAGGCCCCGCAGCGCGAGCAGATGGCGGGTATCATCCGCTGGTTCGATCTCGAGACAAAGCGCTTGGGCGTCGACTGCCGGCTCGGCGTCGAGGCAACCGACGAGATGGTGCTCGCCGAGCGGCCCGATATCGTCGTGCTCGCCACCGGCGGCCGCAGCCACACCGACCAGGTGCCCGAGTGGGGCGTCAAGGAGGGCCTCGCAGTCAGCGCCTGGGACATCCTCTCGGAGAAGGTCGCGCCTGCCGAGTATGTCCTCCTCTATGACGGCATCAGCACGCACGCCGGCTTCGGCACGGCGGACTTTCTCGCGAGCCGCGGCGCCAAGGTTGAGATGGTGACCCCCGACGTGAAGGTTGCCGACGACGTCGGCGGCACGACGTTCCCCATCTTCTACCGCCGCCTCTACAGCCAGGGCATCATTCCGACGCCCAACTTTTGGCTCGACCGCGTCTACGCCGAGGGCAACAAGAAGATCGCGGTCCTGCGCAACGAGTACACCGAGGAGCTCGAGGAGCGCGCGGTCGATCAGGTCGTGATCGAGAACGGCGTCACGCCCAACGCCGAACTCTACTGGAAGCTCAAGGAGCGCTCGCTCAATCGCGGCCAGACCGATCTCGAGACGCTCTTTGCGGCCAAGCCCCAGCCCTCGCTTGCGGAGACGACGGGCGACGGGCGCTTTCTCCTGTTCCGCGTTGGCGACTGCGTGTCGATGCACAACATCCACGCCGCGATCTACGACTCGCTGCGTCTCTGCAAGGACTTCTGAGCATGAGTATCGCGGGCTTTGTCACGCTCTTGTTCTGGCTCGCGACGGCGACGCTCGCCGTGGGGCTTGTGCGCCGGGGCCGGCTGTGGGCTGCAGGCCAGAGTGCCGAGGTGAACTGGAGCGGGCTCCTTGCGATCCCCAAGCGCTACTTTGTCGACCTGCACCATATCGTCGCCCGCGATCCCTACATCGCCTATACGCATATGGCGACCGCAGGAGGCGCCCTCGCGGCTCTCGCTCTCGTCGCGCTTAATTACGGGCTCGCGCTCTATTGGCCGAGCCTAGATCTCGCGATTCTCGCCGCTGCGCTCGTCATGTTGATCGGCGCCGGCTTCGTCTGGTGGCGCCGGCGCAAGCCCCTGGCGCGCCTGTCGCGGGGAGCGTGGGACCGGCTGCCCTATACGCTCGCGGCCTTCGCTGCGGGGCTCGCACTCGTGGTCGCGCTGCCGCCGGCATCTCTCTCGGCCGGAATCGCGGCCATCGCGCTCATTCTCCTGCTCGTGGGCTCAGCGGAGCTAGCACTCGGCATCGGGCTCGGCGGCCCCATGAAGCATGCCGTTGCAGGGCTGTTGCACCTCGCCTTTCATCCCCGCCCCGAGCGCTTCGCCGGCGTGCGCTCGACCGCATTGAAGCCGCTCGATCTCGGCGAGCGCGACTTCGGCGTCGACAAGCCCGCCGACTTCCGCTGGAACCAGCTTTTGGGCTTCGACGCCTGCGTGCAGTGCGGAAAGTGTGAGCAGGCGTGCCCGGCCTTCGCCGCAGGGCAGCCTCTCAACCCGAAGAAGCTGATCCAGGACCTCGTCGCCGGGCTCGCGGGCGAGAGCGACGCCGCCTACGCCGGCAGTCCCTATCCCGGAATTGCTGTCGGCGCGCACGCGGGCTCCCCGGACCTGCCGATCGTGCCCAGCCTGATCGAGGCTGAGACGATCTGGTCGTGCACCACCTGCCTGGCGTGCGTTGAAGAGTGTCCCATGCTGATCGAGCATGTTGACGCCATCGTCGGCATCCGCCGGAGCTTGAACCTCGTGCGCGGAGAGGCGCCGGGCAAGGCCGCGGAGACACTCGCCAACCTGCGCGAGACCGAGACGCAAGGGGGCTTCACCAATGCCGCCCGCTACAACTGGGCGGCGGACCTCGACGTCACGGTGGCTAAGCCCGGCGTGCCGGTCGACGTGCTCTTCATCGCTGGCGAAGGCGCCTTCGAGATGCGTTACCAGCGCACGCTGCGCGCGCTGATCAAGGCGCTCAAGGCGGCGAACGTGGATTTCGCCGTGCTCGGCGATCTCGAGCGCGACAGCGGGGACACCGCGCGCCGGCTTGGCGACGAGGCGACCTTCCAGGCGCTTGCACGGCGCAACATCGAAACGCTCGATTCCATACCGTTCCGGCGCATCGTGACGCCGGACCCACACGTCCTGCATAGTCTCAAGAATGAGTACCGGGCGCTCGGCGGCAACTACACTGTGCTCCATCACACGACGTTCCTGGCCTCCCTCGTCCACAAGGGCCGTCTCGCGCTCAAGCTGTCTGGAGAACGCCGCCGCCTCACCTATCACGACCCATGCTATCTCGCGCGCTACAACGGCGAGATGGACGCGCCCCGCGATCTCCTGCGCATGCTCGGACTCGAGGTGAGCGAAATGGAGCGCTCGGGGCTCAGGAGCCGATGCTGCGGCGGGGGAGGGGGCGCAGCGCTCACCGACATCCCGGGCAAGCAGAGGATTCCCGACATACGCATCGAGGACGCACGCAACGCCGGCGCCGAAGTCGTGGCGGTGGCCTGCCCGCAGTGCACGGCCATGCTCGAGGGCGTGGTCGGCGACCGGCCCGAGATCCTCGACATTGCCGAGCTTGTCGCGGAAGCGCTAGGAGATCGGCCATGAGCGAAATCCGGCGCGTCGACCCCAGGCCTCCCATCGTCATCACGCCGCAAGGCTTGAGGCGCATTGTGCTCGGGCAAGTCGGGGTCGAAGAACTCTCCACTCCCGATCCGAGCGGCGCGCCAGCCGGCAAGGTAAAGCCGCCGCGCCTCCGCGGGGATGCGAAATCGTGGGTGATGGCGGTCGCCCATTCCGATCGTGGCAGACTCGATTCCCACGCGCGCCAGGCCGTTGCGGCGGCCGCCATTCTGGCGCAACGGAGCGCCGGCGTCGTTACCGTGATCCTCGGCGACTTCGAGGAGGACGCCGCCGCGCTTGGCGCAGATGCGGTCGTTGTCCTTCCCGATCTCGACGCCGTCCGCTTCGAGCCCGAGCGGGAGGTGGTTGCGGTCTCGTCGCTAATCCGGGCCTACGACGCTCGCCACGTTGTTCTCCCTGACAAGCCCGAGAGCGATGGCGACCTCGGGCGCCGCCTCATCGTGGAGCATCGGGAGCCTGCCGCTACGCACGTGGTCGAGATAGACGCAGCTCATGTGTGTTCGCCTTGGTCGGGGGCGATGCTGCTCGCGCGGGCGCCTCTGCCGCGCTTCATCCTGCTCGAGGCCGGCGCCGTCGATGCCGGTTTGCCGTTCACCGGCTTGGGCGAGCGCGCTGATACGGTCGAGGGGCCGAAGGTTGCCGAGGAGAGCGGCGACTATCGCGATCTCGGGCTCGAGCGGTCCGACCCGTCGCAAATACCGCTCGAGGAGGCTGATCTCATCGTGGCGGGCGGCAACGGGGTGCACAACGTGCCAACGCTCGAAGCCCTGGCGCGGAAGCTCGGCGCGGCCGTCGGCGCGAGCCGCGTTGCCGTCGACGACGGGCGCTTTTCGCGCGACAAACAGATCGGCGCGACCGGCAAGATGGTTTCCGCGCGGGGCTACATCGCGGTCGGCATTTCCGGGGCAGTCCAGCATCTGCAAGGCATCAAGGACTGTCAGCATGTCATCGCCGTGAACCGCGACGCCGGCGCACCGATCATCGGGCGCGCGGACCTGTCGGTGATCGGCGATGCCGAAGAGGTGATGCAGGCGCTGTTGACGCGGATCGCTCAGGCCCGCGAGCAGCGCGAACTGCCGGAGGCGCCATGACGGTAGGCAAGTTTGTGGCGGCAGTGCTGGTCTCAGCGGGGCGCCACCCGTTCACGGGAACGCCGCGGGCTTGCCGCGGCGATGCGGTCGCGATCGCGCTCGGGCAAAGAATTGTTGGCGATGCGTTAAGGATTATTCATGCGGGCGCGATCGACGAGCCGGCGCTCAATGACTACCTGGCGCTTGGCGCTGACACGATCGAGGTCGTCGCCACTCCGAATGGTTATGATACCGTCAGGGTGCTCTCCGGGCTCCTGAAGGATGTCGACCTCGTTCTCGCCGGCGGTCGGGCCGAAAGCGGAGCGGGAAGCGGACTATTTCCCTACGCGCTGGCGAAAGCGCTCGGCCGCCCCGTGGTCGCCAATGTTCTCGATGTCGAAATCGAGGGAGCGGAGGCGCGCGTCCGCCAGTTCCTGCCCAAGGGCCGCCGCCGCGGCGTCGCGGTGTCGTTGCCGGCCATTCTCGCCGTTCATCCGCTGACCCAGGTCAGACTGGGGTACGCCTACGCCCGCCGCCTTTCCGGCCGTATTGTCGCCGTCTCTCCGGCGATCGATGGGCAGCTCGGCGCGGACCCCCGCGAATCGCTTTGGACGGTAGAACAAACCTCGCGCCGGCCGGTGCGCTTGAAAGCGGAGGAAAAGCGATCCGCGCATGAGAGGATGCGGGCGGCCGTCGTCAGCGAGGCCAAGGGCGGCGTTGTCGCTTTTGAGGGGACTTCCGTCGATAAAGCACAAGTCGTTCTTAACTACCTGAGGAATCATCGGCTTATCGATTTCTAATGGCTTCCGACCACGGAGGACATGATGCAGATATCAAATGAACTGCGGACGATGATCCTCAGGCGCAAGCCGGGTCATACGCTCGAGGCTCCGTTCTACCAGAGCCGTGAGGTCTTCGATCTCGACGTCGAGGCCATCTTCGGCCGCCACTGGATCTTTGCCGGGGTGGAGCCCGACATTCCCGAGCCGGGCGATTACTTCACGGTCCCGATAGGGCGCGCCTCAGTATTCGTGGTGCGCGACGACGACATGTCGATTCGGGCCTTCCACAACGTGTGCCGCCATCGCGGGGCGCGTCTCTGCGACGGCAACAAGGGCAGCGTGGGCAATATCGTTTGCCCGTATCACCAGTGGACGTACGACCTCACGGGCAAGCTCATTTTCACCGAGCACATGGGCGACGGTTTCGACCGCAGCCAGTACAGCCTGAAGAAAGTCCACGTCGCCAATGTCGCGGGGCTTCTCTTCATCTGCCTCGCGAACGAGCCGCCGGCCGATATCGAGGACATGCGCCGCGAGATGGAGCCCTACATCGCGCCCCATCGCGTCGTCGATTGCAAGGTTGCGTTCGAGGAAGACCTGATCGAGAACGGAAACTGGAAGCTCACGATGGAGAACAATCGTGAGTGCTATCACTGCAAAGCCAATCACCCAGAGCTCACCGTCTCTCTCTACGAGTTCGGTTTCGGCTACCAGCCATCGCCGGAGAATGCGAGCGAGGTGCAGGCGTTCAAGGATCTTATCAAGACAGAGCATGCGCGCTGGGAGAGCTGCGGCCTCCCGTCGGTCGAGCGCGAGTTCCTCGATTCGCGCGTCACGGCCTACCGCTCCGAGCGCCTCCCGCTCGACAAGGCCGGTGAATCGCTGACCATGAACAGCAAAGTCGCGTGCCAGAAGCTCTTGGGCAACCTGCAGCAGCGCAACCTGGGCGGCCTCTCGTTCTGGACGCAACCCAACTCGTGGCACCATTTCATGAGCGACCACATCGTGACGTTCAGCGCGCTCCCCATCGATCCGGAGCACACTCTTCTGCGCACGACCTGGCTCGTGCATAAGGACGCGGTCGAGGGGCGCGACTACGACCCCAAGGAGCTGAGCCTCGTGTGGCGCGCGACCAACAAGCAGGACGGCGCCCTCGTCGAGCGCACGCACCAGGGCACGCTGAGCCCGGCCTATCAGCCGGGCCCATACTCACCCTACACCGAGGAGCTCGTCGAGAAGGTCACGTCCTGGTACATCAAGCGCCTTCGTGCCGAGACCGGCCTCGGCGCGGGTGCGACAGTGAGCTCGCTCGCGGCGAGCGGCTGAGGACCGATGAGCGAAAAGGGCGGCGAGAGCCGGCTCGGGCCCCATCTCTGGGAGGCCGTGCCGGGGAAATGGAACGCGGACGGCGACGAGGTCCTCGTCTGCTGCCACGTTCGTTCCGAGACGCACGACGTGAAGAGTTTTCTCTTCCGCACGCGCTCGCCGAGCCTGTTCCGCTATCGCCCCGGGCAATTCATCACTCTCGAGCTCGAGATCGACGGCGAGCCCATAAATCGCTGCTACACCCTATCGTCGACGCCGACGCGGCCGGACACGATCTCGATCACGGCGAAGCGCGTGCCCGGCGGCAAGGTGTCGAACTGGCTCCACGACAACATGAAGCCGGGGATGGAGATCAAGGCGCTGGGGCCCGCGGGAGACTTCAGCTGCACGTTGCGACCGGCGGCCGAGTATCTCTTTCTTTCCGGCGGCTCAGGCGTGACGCCGCTCATGTCGATGTCGCGGGCGCACTATGACCTCGGCGAGGACGGCGATATCGTCTTCGTGCACAGCGCGCGCACACCGCGCGACATCATCTTCCGGCGTGAGCTCGCCGCAATGACGAACGGCATGGGCCGCTTTCGCACAGCTTTCGTGTGCGAGCAGGCGGGCGATGAGCGCGACTGGGGCGCTCCGACCGGCTACCTGTCGCTCATGCTTCTAAAGTCGATTGTCCCCGACTTCGCGCAACGCGAGATCTTCTGCTGTGGCCCCGAGCCCTACATGGCGGCCGTGCGCACCATGTTGAAGGAGGTCGACTTCGACATGGCCCACTATCACGAGGAGAGCTTCTCGTTCGAGCGGCACGCTCCTTCTGTCGAAGGCGCCGCGACCAAGCCGCCGCCGCCCGACGCGCTGGCCCAGGGCTTCAAGATCGAGTTCACGCGGCTCGGGCGCGTTATTGAATGCGGACCCGACCAGTTCATTCTCGACGCGGCGAGGGCGGCGGGGATGCGCCTTCCCTTCTCATGCAGCAAGGGCCTTTGCGGCACCTGCAAGACGAAGAAACTCTTTGGCAATGTCGTCATGAACCACGGCGGGGGCATCAGGCAGCGGGAGATCGACGCCGGCATGATCCTGATTTGCTGCAGCAAGCCGCTGAGCGACGTTGTCTTGGAGAAATAGACCTGCCATCATGGGCCTGGTGATGATCGTCGACGGCGTTCTCGTCATTAATGTGGTTTCGAAGAGGGTCACGCACTGACGCCGCTGCGCCGTTCAGCCGCCGCGGCGCAAGATGGCCCGCAGCACGTTCCTCACGCCGATCGAGCCGACGAACCGGTCGTTGTCGTCGAAGAGCGCAACCGGAGCCGTCCCCGATTTGTGCATGGCGAGGATCACAGTCTTGAGCGTCGTGCCGGGCCGCGCCCAATAGACGGGCGTTGAACCCTCCGGCACGGTTTTTTCGACCTCGCTGCAGCACACCCAATCGGCATTCTTTCCGTTGCAGTACGCGGCCTCGACCTTGCCTTGGTCGTCGAGCTTGAAGCGCGTGGTCCTGCGCAGATCGAGCCACAGCCAGCCGTCCTCCGTGCGCTCGAGCTCGTGCAGGCTGCGCATCACGTTCCACGCAGTCAACACCGAGAGCGGGTTCACGTTGGCGATAAAGTCCTGGACGTAGGCGTCGGCCGGCTTCAGCACGATGTCCTCTGGCGGTCCCGACTGCACGATGCGGCCGCTTTCCATGATGGTGATGCGGTTGCCGATCTTGAGCGCTTCCTCGAGGTCGTGGCTGACAAAGATGATCGTCTTCTTGATCGACTTCTGCAGTTGCAGGAGCTCGTCCTGCAGCTTGGTGCGGATCAGGGGATCGAGCGCCGAGAACGGCTCATCCATCAAGAGGGTCGGTGCATCGGTGGCGAAGGCGCGGGCGAGCCCGACGCGCTGCTGCATGCCGCCCGAGAGCTCGTGCACGTGCTTGTTCGCCCAGGTGTCGAGGCCAACGAGCCTTAGTTGCCGATCGACGCGCTCCTTGAGCTCGGGCTCCGGAACGCCGGCAAGCTCGAGCCCGAAGCCGACATTCTCGCGCACCGTCCGCCAGGGCAAGAGTGCGAACTGCTGAAAAACCATGGCGACCTGCTTCTGGCGGATATGGCGCAGCGTGGCGGGATCGCACGAGGCCACATCGACCATGCGGTTGCTGTCCTTCACGAGCACCTGCCCGCGCGTCACTTTGTTGAGCCCGTTGACGGCCCTGAGCACGGTCGACTTGCCCGAGCCCGACAGGCCCATGAGGACCGAGATCTCGCCCTCGTTGACGGTGAGGCTCGCGTCCGCTGCGCCGAGCACTGAGCCGGTTTTGGCCAGGATTTCGGCGCGGTTGGAACCGGCATCGACCATCTTAAGAGCGCGCGGGATGTCTTTGCCGAAGATAATGTCGACATGCTTGAAGTCGACGGCGACGCTCATTTCCTTACTCCAGCCGGTTTTACCGAAAGCGCGCGATCGAGGATGATAGCCAGTATGACGATCGCGAGGCCCGCCTCAATGCCGAGCGGAATGTTGCGATTGGCGAGTGCCTTGTTCACCGGATTCCCGAGGCTCGGCGCGCCGATCAAAGTGGCAAACACCACCATCGACAGCGACAGCATGATGCACTGAGTGAGGCCGGCCATGATCGAGGGTAGCGCCGCCGGTAGCTCGACCTTCCATAAGAGCTGGCGATTCGTTGCGCCGAAGGCCTCGCCGGCCTCGATCATGGGCTTGGGGATCGAGGTGATGCCGAGATAGGTCATGCGGACAGGCGCCGGCATGGCGAAGATGATGGTGACGACAAGGGCGGGGGCCGCTCCCAATCCGAAGAGAATGAGAATGGGGATGAGGTAGACGAAGGTTGGCATCGTCTGCATGAGGTCGAGGATCGGCTGCGTGACGCGCCAGACGTGCGGCTTGTGCGCCGCCCAGATACCAAGCGGCACGCCGATCGCCATCGACAGCGCGGTGGCCGCGCTGACGAGCACCAGAGTCTGGACGGTCTCCTTCCAAAGCCCCTGATTGAGGATGAAGATGAGTCCGACAAAGACGCCGAGTGCGAGCCACTTCGAGCGCTGTAGCCAGTAGGCGATCCCGGCGAGGATCGCCGCGAGGAGAAGTGGCGGAACCTGCAGAAGCAGATAGGAGCTGCCTTCGACGAGCCACTGGAGGGTGGCGGAGATTGCGTCGAAGAACCACTGAAAATGTTCGATGATGAAGTCGATGAACGCCTTGCCCCACTGGCCGACCGGAAGCTTCCAGTCGGCGAGGTGCTTCGAAATCGGATCCATCGGTTCCTCCCCAGGGGACGAGGCGCCACCCCGGGCAGAGCGGACGTGCGGCCGCCTGCCCTTTGGGGCGCGCTCGTCAGAGCGACGATATTATTTTAGAGCAGCCTGCACGGCCGCCAGTCCATCGTTGCCGTCGAAGGTCTTGACGCCCTCGAGCCATGGCTTCACCGCGTCCGGGTTGGCCTTGAGCCAGGCCAGAGCCGTTGCCTTGGGGTCCGCGCCGTCCTTGAGCACGGGCGCCATCATCGCGCCTTCCATGGCGAGGTTGAACTTGAGGTTCTTGAGGAGTTGGCCGAGATTGGGGCACTGCTGGAGCAGGCCGGCCCGCACGTTGGTGTAGACCTTCGCGGCGCCGAATCCTGAATCGCCCATGCCGTCGAGATAGGCGATCTTCATCTCGCCCATAACCGGATGGGGCGTCCAGCCGAGGAACACGATCCAATCGTTGTTCTTCATGGCTTTCTCGGCCTGCGTCAGCATGCCCGCCTCAGAGCTTTCGACCAGTTCGAAGCCGGCGAGATTGTTCTCGGGCTTGGCGATCATGCCGCTGATGATGCGGTTGCC
Organism: Methyloceanibacter sp.; assembly: GCA_036519535.1. Classification (GTDB taxonomy): domain Bacteria; phylum Pseudomonadota; class Alphaproteobacteria; order Rhizobiales; family Methyloligellaceae; genus Methyloceanibacter. The sequence continues at coordinate 6,546 of DATDLA010000012.1, read as the reverse complement.
GTCGTTGCCCGCCTCGATGCCGTAAATCTTGCCGCCGAACTTGTCCTTGTGGGCGCCGAGATCCTTGAGACTCTTCACTCCGGCGTCCGCCACGTATTGGGGCACAACGAGACCATAGCCGGCATCGTCGAGGTTCACTGCAATCGACTCGACCGACTTGTCCTCGAAATAGGGGGTGACGTCGGCCGTCATGCTCGGCATCCAGTTGCCGAGGAACACATCGAGGTCCTTTGACTTGAGCGAGGCGTAGGTCACCGGGACGGCGAGCGTGTTGACCTCGGGTTCATAGCCCAGGGCTTCGAGGAGCACCTGCGCCACTCCGGTCGTCACCTGGATGTCGGTCCAGCCGACGTCCGCGAAGCGGACTTTCTGGCAGGCCGCATCGTCTGCCTTTGCCGCGCCGCCAATGAGGCTGAAGGCAAGTGCGGCCGATATCAGTAGGCGTTTCATGATCACTCCCTGTGTTGGATCGGTTGGAGGAACATCTTCTTGAGCGGCACCTGGCCGGACAGCCGAGACAGGGCGTTTCTCCCATTTAGCACCGCGTCGAGCACTCCCAGCTTACTCGCAAGTGACCCAATGATGCACCTGGAAAACCCAGGCAATTTGCCAATTGCGACATCATCTGGCGGCAAGGCGCCTAGAGCGGCGCGTCATCACGGTGCCACGGCCTTCACCCGGCCGGCTGGCTTGCGCAGGCGCGGCACGGCCGGAGCGGCGGGCTCGGCCCGGTGGACCGGTTGGCGATCCGGCAGAGGGGGATGCGGGTGCCCCGCCCGGCCTACGGGCTGGCGCTCGCTCCGGGGGGTCCGCCCGTAGAGCGCGCGGTAGCACTTGCTGAAATGGCACGTCGACTGGAAGCCGCAGGCGATCGCGATCTCGGTAATCGACATTCGCGATTGAAGGAGAAGCTCGCGGGCGCGGCGCAGGCGGAGCCGCAGGTAGTACTTGCTGGGCGTTGTGTCGAGGCTCTGCTGAAACATGCGCTGCACCTGGCGGAGCGAGAGGCCCGCCCGCTTCGCCAGCTCGACCGCCGAGAGCGGCTCCTCGAAGTTCGCTTCCATAAGGGTCGCGACCTTGACCAGCGCCCGGTGAGTGAACCCGATCCGCGCCGCAAGCGGAATGTGCTGGCGATCGTCGCTGTCGCGGACGCGCTCGAGAATGAACTGGTCGGAAATCTCGCCTACAAGCGTCTTGTCGAAGCGCGACCGGACAAGAGCAAGCATCATGTCGATGGGTGCAATTCCCCCGGTGCATGTGATGCGGTCGCGGTCGATGACGAACAGCTCCTCCAGGAAGTTGACGCGCCGATGGCTTTCGCGAAGGCTCGCCATGTTTCCCCAGTGGATCGTGCATCTGTAGCCGTCCAGGAGGCCCGATTTCACGAGCGCATAGGTCCCCGTGCAGAGCCCGCCGAGCACCACGCCGTTGCGCGCTAGGCGGCGGAGCAGCGCGAGGACGCGGTCATCGACGTACTTCTCGACATTGGTGCCCCCGCAGACGAAGACGATGTCGAGGGCGCCTGCCTCTTCGTAGGTCGTCGTTCGTTGCACGGTGAGCCCGTTGCTCGAGGGGACGGGCGCGCCGTCCATCGTAATGACCGACCAGGAATAATAATCCTTCTCGCACAGATGGTTGGCCATGCGCAGCACCTCGACCGCGCTGGTGAAAGCGATCATCGAAAACTCGCTGAGCGTGAGGAATCCTATTCTGCAGGTCGTTTCCAACTCTGCGGTCGCTTTCAGCACGTGCGGTAGGTCCTGGTTGTAGCGTCGAGCCCGCTCATTCCTCCGCTGCCCCGCCTCCCCGGCTCGCACCGGCGCGGGGCCGGCTTCGATGGCTGCCGGCTCAGTTACCTCATCGGGACCGACAGACTCCCCTCAAGGCAAGATCGAGAGCGATCGCCAGCCCGACCCTTGTATTGTATATAGGAATAATTCCAAGGTCATCTCCGTGCTAATTCTTCGATAGTCGCATTTTTGCAGTGCAGCGACCGCTGATTTTCGTTAGGTCGTCCGATAAGGAGGCATTGCGCCGAGCTGTCGCCGCGGGTGTCCTTTGCGTCGCTTCTGAGCGCGCCCGATTGCCTCCAAAGGGTTCAATTGCAGTCAAACCGGCATGCTCGTGGGGACCCTTCGCGCAACGGTATGCGGTCGGTCACGGCTGGGCATGCAGGAGCCACCGCCAGATGGCGGTTCCACCCCCAAGGATTGTGCCGCCATGCATAGACTTCCGAGCTATATCGATGGCCGCTACGCCGGAGTGGCCAGTGCCCCCGTCTTTGACAACGTCAATCCAGCGACCGGGGAGGTGATTTCGCGCGTCGAGATCGCGCTCGACGCCGAGGTCGAGAGTGCCATCACCTCGGCGCAGAGCGGGTTCCTCCGCTGGTCGGCGCTCTCGGGTGCCGAGCGCGGGCGTGTGCTCGGCAAGGCGGCGGACATCCTGCGCGCCCGCAACCGCGAGCTTGCCGAGCTCGAGGTTCAGGACACCGGCAAGCCGATCCAGGAGGCTGAGGCCGTGGATGTCGCGAGCGGGGCCGATTGCATCGAGTATTTCGCCGGCGTCGCTGGCTCGCTGCGGGGCGAGCAGATCTCGCTCAACAATGCCTTCGTCTACACGCGGCGGGAGCCGCTCGGGGTGTGCGCCGGGATTGGCGCTTGGAACTATCCGATCCAGATTGCGTGCTGGAAGTCGGCGCCTGCACTCGCCTGCGGCAACGCGATGATCTTCAAGACATCGGAGATGACGCCGACGACGGCGGTCAAGCTTGCCGAAATCTACACCGAGGCCGGCCTTCCCGACGGCGCATTCAACGTCATTCACGGGGACGGACGGACCGGCGCGCTGCTGGCAAGCGACGGCCGCATCGCAAAAGTATCGCTCACGGGATCGATTGGCACGGGCAAGAAAGTGCTCGCAGCGGCCGCTGCCTCCATGAAGCGCGCGACGATGGAGCTTGGTGGCAAGTCCGCGCTCCTCATCTTCCCTGATGCCGAGCTGCACCAGGCCGTCTCCGCCGCCATGCTCGGCAACTTCTACACGCAGGGCGAGATCTGCACCAACTGCACGCGTGTCTACGTGCACCGCGACATTCACGATCAGTTCCTTGATCTCCTCGTCCGGCGCACGAAGAAGCTGCGCCTGGGGTCGCCGCTCGCGCCGGAGACCCAAATTGGCGCTCTTATCTCGCGCCCGCACATGGAGCGCGTGCTCTCCTACGTCGAGTCCGGCAAGGCCGAGGGAGCAAAGCTCGTCTACGGCGGCGAGCGGATCATGGAGGCGCCGCTCGACCGGGGCAACTTCGTGACGCCCGCGATCTTCTCGGGCTGCACGGACGAAATGAAGATCGTGCGCGAGGAGATCTTCGGCCCGGTCATGTCGGTGCTCACCTTCACGGACGAGGACGAGGTGATAAGGCGCGCCAATGCGACGAGGTTCGGGCTTGCGGCCGGAGTGTTTACGCGTGATCTCGCGCGCGGGCATCGGGTCGCCCACCGGCTCGAGGCCGGCATCTGCTGGATCAACAACTATAATGTCACGCCGATCGAGATGCCGTTCGGCGGTACGAAGGAATCAGGCATCGGCCACGAGAACGGACAGGCCGCAATCGAGCACTACACGCAGTTGAAGAGCGTGTTCGTCGAGCTCGGTCCCGTGCAGTGCCCTTACGAATGACGCGCCGCCGATGGCCCCTCTCGGACGTCAATCTGTGACGTCATGCCCGCGCAGGCGGGCATCCGTCCATGGTTGCGAAGCAATGAAACGTTCAATGCCAATACCTGTTGCGCCGACTGTCGGCGCACCGCTCGGTCAGTAAGCCATGAATGCTCTTGAAGAGTACGACTATATCATCGTCGGGGCGGGTTCCGCGGGATGCGTGCTCGCCAACCGGCTAACCGAGGACGACGGGGTCAAGGTGCTGACGCTCGAGGCCGGGCCGCAGGACTGGAGCATCTTCATTCATATGCCCTCGGCGTTCGCCTATCCGCTGGCCGGCACCACGTACAACTGGCACTATGAGACGGAGCCCGAGCCGTTCATGGATGGGCGGCGGATGCATTGTCCACGCGGGCGCGTGATCGGCGGCTCATCGTCGATCAACGGCATGGTCTACATCCGCGGTCACGCCTTTGACTATGACGCGTGGGCCAGGAAGCAAGGGCTTGAGAACTGGTCGTATGCCCACTGCCTGCCATATTTCAAGAAATCCGAGACCCGCCTGAAGGGCGGCGACGCCTACCGGGGGGACTCGGGGCCCCTATTCGTCACCACGGGGTCGAGCAAGAACCCCCTCTATCGCGCCTTCATCGAGGCGGGAAGGCAGGCCGGCTATCCCGTGACCGAGGACATGAACGGCCACCAGCAGGAAGGCCTCGGCTGGATGGACATGACGACCTACAAGGGCCGGCGCTGGAGTGCGGCGAGCGCCCACCTTCGCCCGGCTCAGCGGCGCGGCGGCGTCGAGGTGAGAACGCGTGCGCTCGTCACGCGCATTGTGTTCGAAGGCCGCAGAGCCGTCGGCGTCGAGTATCTCAAGGGCGGTCGCGTCGCCACCGCGCGGGTGAGACGCGAGGTGATCTTAAGCGGCGGCGCGATCAACTCCCCGCAAGTGCTCATGCTGTCGGGAATCGGCAACGCCGACGCGCTCAAGGCGCTCGGCATCTCCGTCATCCAGCACCTGCCGGGCGTCGGTGAGAACCTGCAGGACCACATCGAGGCTTACGTCCAATATGCCTGCAAGCAGCCGATCACGCTTTACAGCGCGACGAACCCGCTCGCCAAGCTGAAGATCGGCGTCGAATGGATCCTGACCGGCAAGGGCCTCGGCGGCACGAACCATTTCGAGTCGGGCGGCTTTATCCGCAGCGAGGCGGGCGTTCTCCATCCCGACCTGCAGTACCACTTTCTGCCGATGGCGGTGAGCTACGACGGGTCGTCTGCGGCCGCCGGACACGGCTATCAGGCGCATATCGGACCGATGCGCCCGACCAGCCGCGGCTTCGTCAAGCTCAAGTCAGAAGATCCCAGCGAGCACCCCCGCGTGCTGTTCAACTACATGCAAACAGAGCAGGATCGCCGCGAGATGCGCGCCGGCATCAAGCTTACGCGCGAGATCATGCAGCAAAAGGCGTTCGATCCCTTCCGCGGCGAGGAGCTCGCGCCCGGGCCTGCGATCGAGACCGACGCCGACATCGATGGCTTCGTCCGCGCCAAGGCGGAGAGCGCCTATCACCCCTCGTGCACCTGCCGCATGGGAATGGACGAGATGGCCGTCGTCGACGGAAGCGGGCGGGTGCATGAAGTCGAGGGGCTGCGCGTCGTCGATGCGTCGATCATGCCCGATGTCGTGAGCGGCAACTTGAACGTGCCGACCATCATGATGGCGGAGAAGTTGGCGGACGCGATCCGTGGCCGGCCCGAGCTCCTGCAAGAGAAGGTTCCCGTGTGGGTGCACCCAAACTATGAAACACAGCAGCGATAAATTATGTCTTGTGGGGCAGATCCCCTCTCCTCGCTGGCTTGGAATTCACTTCGTGAGCTCGAGAGGGATCTTACTCCCGGGAGTGAATGACTTTCTGGCCGGGGACATATGTGAGCGGAAGCTTCTCACCGTCGCATGCCGCGCTCCCGTCTTGCGGTCACGGTCTGTGCCGAAAAGGTGGATGCGGTGAAAAAAAGGGCACCCTAACGGGCGCCCTTTGAGGTGGAAGTTGCTTTGGGGAAGTTCTGAATAGCTAGAACGTGGCCTTGATGGTTCCGACGGCCCGCGCATCGCAGCCATGTCGATCGAAACCTTGCTCGATGAGGCACTGGTCCTTGTTATAGTCCGTATCGTAGTAGCGGACGTCAGCAGACCAGTGCTCCAGGAAACCAAGTGTCAGGCCGGCATTCCAATACGTGTAGTCGTCGGCATTGATCTCATACGACTGGAAGCCGAAAGTGCCGCTGATGCTGGGCGAGAAGAAATTCCAAAGCTTCGCTTTGAAGGCGTAGGCAACCGTTCCCTCGATCGCATTAGACTGGTCAAAAAACTGGAAATTATCCGGCGACCACCTGTCGCCGACGGCAAGGGTCCACTGGCCGGTGGTCCACGACGCACCGCCCTTGAACTCCCAATAGTTGAGTTCGTCGGTAGCGCCAGGATAGGTGTAGTAATAGGCGCCGAAGGTGAAGGTGACCGGGCCCCATTTCGGCGAGATGCCAGCACCGTAGTCGATCTCGATGTTCTCCCCGAATGCGGTATTGGATCCCCAAATGTAAGTCCAAAACATGCCGTACGTCAGATCGAATTCGGGCTGTACCGCCGGAAGCTGATTCGTGTTGGAGATGCTGCGGAACATATAGTCAGTCGCCATCGTCGCAGACCCCGAGAGCGCCAGCTTCGGCGCGTCCTCCGCGTAGCTTGGCACTGCCGCCCCCGCGAGAAGTGCCCCCGCCAGAGCACCCGATTTCATGATCCCTGCAAAGAAGCTTCCCCGTGCCATTGCTTTCAGTCCCCGTTTTGTAGCCCCCTGTGAGGGGATCATTCTCATTAGTAAGGGC
>DATDLA010000011.1:0-5362 GCA_036519535.1 Methyloceanibacter sp. | reverse complement strand
CGGCGATTTTCGCCAGGTTCTCGTTGAAGATCACGACGCGGTGCCACTCGGTGCGCTCCTTGCGCTCGCCGGTCGCCTTGTCGCGCCAGCTTTCGCTTGTGGCCAAGCGCAAATTTACGATGGGGCGGCCGTCCTGCGTGTGGCGAACCTCAGGATCGGCTCCGAGGTTGCCCACCAAAATGACTTTGTTGACTGATCCCGCCATATGGCGACCTCCGCTGTTGCGCGCACCTGTTAACCGTCACCGAACTCTACTGCCTGGCGGGCGCCTCTCGCTAGAAAAGGTGGCGCCGCTCCACAATAAGCCGCCCCCGGGGGGTTTGTACACGTTTTGTTCTACTCTTCCACAGGGGGTGCCTTGAGAATTGTGCAGGTGCGAACTATGCCTTAGAGAGAACGGCGCTCGGCCTCGTGCGAGCTGGCAACCCGATCTTCACGATCTGTAGGCCAGGCTCGGCGGGCCGACGACCCTACCCTAACCAGGGACAGCGATGCAGCGCACCGTCGAACAGCGCCACAGTCCAAAACGCCGCACGAGCGCCCGGCGCCACCCGCCCGCCAAGGTCTTCGGCTTCACCGCGCGGCAGCGGCCTTTCATCATCGTGCTGGTGGCGAACTGGATCTTCTCGCTCGCCTTCTTCCTGGGGATGAAGCTCGTCTGGCACTGGCAGCCGGACGATTGGGGGATCGCCGATCGCATCGCGCTCGTGCTCAAGGACGCGGTGTTCGCCCTTCTGCCGGGCGTGATCGGCATCTGCATCGTCGCGGCACAGCGGCTCAACCCCAGCATGTTTGTCGGGCAGACGCCCAAGGCGAACTCGGCCGTGGACATCAACAACAGATTCATCCTCAACACCTTCGAGCAGTTCACCGCCTATTTCGTGGCCAACGCCGGTCTCGCCATGTATTGCCCGCCGGAGGAGGCCCGCTCGCTGCCGCTGCTCACGATGTTATTCGTGATGGGGCGCATCCTGTTCTGGATCGGCTATCACCGGAACCCGTATTTGCGGGCCTTCGGCTTCGGCATCACCTTCTATCCAACGGTCTTGGCCTTCGTCTGGCTGATGCTGATCATGGTGTTCGGCATCCGCATCCCGCTCTAGCAGGCAGTCTGTCGTTCCCGCGAAGGCGGGAACCCAGTATTCCCTGATCTTCAAAACAACATGCGGAGCTGCTTACTGGATGCCCGCATTCGCGGGCATGACAAAGAGCGGAACTCTCACCTCCCCGCCTGCCAATCGAGAACGGCTTGCACAGGCCACAGCAGCATCAGCACGTTGAGGGTGAGATTGTCGCGGATCACATATCCCACGATCAGCTCGAAAGCGATCGCGACGGCGACGGTGAGCCAGACCGGCCACCAGCGCGCCAGGAAGAAGCCAAGGACCATAAACAGCGTGTCGGCCACCGAGTTGATAACGCTGTCGCCGTAATAGTCGAGCGCGACGGTCTGCCCACGATAGCGATTGATCAGCCAGTCGGTGTTCTCGATCACCTCCCATGAGGCCTCGATGGCGACCGCCAGGATCAGCCGCGTGCCGATGGACATCGGGATCCAGCGCGACAAGATCCAGAGCGCGCCATAGAAGATGAAGCCGTGGATGATGTGCGAGGGCGAGTACCAGTCCGAGAGGTGCTGGGAGTTTTCGCTCGACATCACCACGCCGTGCCACAACTTCACGTAGCCGCATTTGCAGATCGGCTCGCGGCCCATGGCGATGAGGATCACCGCCTGCAGCGCGATGAGGCCGACGACGGCGATCAGGACTTGGGCGCGGGTGAGCTTCATTGGCTATGCATCACTCCTTGTCATCGCCCGGCTTGACCGGGCGATCCAGTAACACGAAGCGACGGCGAATAAAAAAGTAGTCGGACTTGAGAGGTTAGGGATTACTGGATGCCCGCCTTCGCGGGCATGACGGTCTTGAAGCGGGGAAGTCAGAACTCTTCACGCCGTCCGGAATCGTGATTTTCGCGCGCCTTGGAAATCAGCTTATCCAGTTTGCCGGCTTTGGCATCACGTTCAATCTGCTCATCGAACATGCGCTCCTGAAACTCATCGAACCAAGCGCGAAACTTGGCGAGTTGCTCCGGCGTGAGCTCCGCTACGGCTTTCTCGATTTCTTCAATAGTCGTCATTGTCTACGCTCAGAAGCTCGGCAGAGCTTTTTCCATCAGCTTCGTCATGGGCTAGAGTTTAGCATAGGTTCGGAGGCCCTCAAGAAAGCGTCGTAAATCGCATGACCCAAGACGAGGCGCTTGCCTTGCTCAGGACCGGCGCGAGCATCTTTCTCACCGGCCAGCCCGGCAGCGGCAAGACCCACACCGTCAACCGCTACGTCCGCGAGCTCCAGCTTCAGGGCGTCGGATACGCCTATACCGCCTCGACCGGCATCGCCGCCACGCACGGTCATGGCGTCACCATCCATGCCTGGAGCGGCATCGGCGTGCGCGAAACCCTCAGCCGCCGCGATCTCGACCTGCTTTCAACCAACCGCCGCCTCGCCTCCCGCATCGAGAAGACCAAGGTGCTGATCATCGATGAGATCTCGATGCTGCCGGCCCGCGCCTTGAGCCTGGTCGATGCGGTCTGCCGCCATATCAGGGGACACCAAGCCCCGTTCGGCGGCCTGCAAATGGTGCTGGTGGGCGATTTCTTCCAGTTGCCGCCCGTCGTGCGCCGGGACCGCGACGACGCCATGCTGGCGCTTGCCGGAGGGAGCGACGCGTTCGGCGCCGAGTTCGCCCACGCCTCGCCCGCCTGGCGCGACCTTGCGCCGACGGTCTGCTATCTGTCGGAGCAGCACCGGCAAAGCGACGCTGCGTTTCTCGACGTGCTCGCCGCCATCCGCTCCAATGCTTGCATCGGAGCGCATCGCGAGCGCCTCGCGTCGCGGCTGATCGGCCGCGATCAGTTGCCTGCGGCTTGCACGCGCCTCTTCACCCATAACGCCGCCGTCGACGACATCAACCAGCAACAATTGGCGAGGCTCCCCGGCAAGGCGCACATTTTCACCATGGTCGCCAAGGGACCGGAGGCGTTCGTGCGCACGCTAAAGCGCGGCTGCCTGTCGCCGGAAAAGCTCGAGCTCAAGCAGGGCGCTGTGGTGATGTTCACCAAGAACGATCCTGCCGGCCGCTACGTCAACGGCACGCTCGGGGTGGTCGACGATTTCGATGCCGAGGACGGTTATACCGTCGTGCGGACGCGCGGCGGAAAGCGCATTCTCGCTGAACCCTCGAAATGGAAGATCGACGAGAACGGCAAGGAGCGCGCCAGCGTCACTCAGGTGCCGCTCAAGCTCGCCTGGGCGATGACCGTGCATAAGAGCCAGGGCATGTCGCTCGACGCAGCGGTGATCGATCTCGCACGCGCCTTCGAATATGGCCAGGGTTACGTGGCGCTGTCGCGCTTGCGGTCGCTGTCAGGCTTGCATCTTCTCGGCCTGAACGAGCGGGCGCTGCGCGTTCATCCCCTGGCGGTGGAGAAAGACGCCGAGTTCCGCGCGGCGTCGGCGGCCGCGCCCCGCCCCGACGCTGCGGCTGTCGCGCAGAAGCAGCAGGATTTCGCCGCGGCCAGCGCCGCCAAGCCGGCCCGGTCGGCGGGGGGTGAGCCGGCCCGGCCGCGCATGCCGTGGACGCCGCAAGGCAACGCCCTCGATGCCATCCGGGCGACCCATGCCAAGGCCTATGCCCCCTGGACGAAGGACGAAGACGGGGACCTTAAGCGCCGCCACCAGGCCGGCGAGAGGGTCGATACCATCGCCGCCGCGTTCGGCCGCAAGCCCGGCGCCATCCGCTCACGCCTGAAGAAGCTCGGGCTGATCTAGGGGGGCCTCATCCTTCGAGACGGGCCTTACGGCCCTCCTCAGGATGAGGATCAGGTTCCTCATGGTGAGGAGCGGCCTCTGGCCGCGTCTCGAACCATGAGGCGCGCCCTCCCCTTGCCGCGCAAGCTCCTGGGGACTAAGCCTTTGCGGGGCTTGTTGAATGGGCCTTGGGCCCCGACATTGCTAGGGTAATGACCTCCAAATTCATCTCGATCCGCGGCGCGCGGGAGCACAACCTCAAGAACATCTCCCTCGACCTGCCCCGGGAAAAGCTCGTGGTGATCACCGGGCTTTCCGGCTCGGGCAAATCGTCGCTCGCCTTCGACACCATCTATGCCGAGGGCCAGCGCCGCTATGTCGAGTCGCTCGCGGCCTACGCCCGCCAGTTCCTCGACATGATGCAGAAGCCCGACGTCGACCATATCGACGGCCTGTCGCCGGCGATCTCCATCGAGCAGAAGACGACCTCCAGGAACCCGCGCTCAACGGTCGGCACGGTTACCGAGATCTACGACTATATGCGGTTGCTGTTCGCCCGCGTCGGCGTCCCCTATTCGCCGGCGACCGGGCTTCCCATCGAGAGCCAGACGGTGAGCCAGATGGTGGACCGGGTGCTGGCTTTGCCTGAAGGCACACGGCTCTATCTCTTGGCGCCGATCGCGCGCGGGCGGAAGGGCGAGTACCGCAAGGAGTTCGCCGAGTTGCAGAAGAAGGGCTTCCAGCGGCTCAAGATCGACGGCAAATTCTACGAGATCGCCGAAGCCCCTGCGCTCGACAAGAAGTTCAAGCACGACATCGACGTGGTGGTGGACCGCGTGGTGGTGCGGCCCGATATGAGCGCCAGGCTCGCCGATTCCTTCGAGACGGCGCTTCAGCTTTCCGACGGCATCGCCGTGGTCGAGTTTGCGGATCGAGCTCCAGCCTCATCCTTCGAGACGCGGCCTGCGGCCGCTCCTCAGGATGACGACCACACCCCTCACCCTGAGGAGGCGCGCAGCGCCGTCTCGAAGGGTGAGGCCGCACCCGAACGCATCATCTTCTCGGCGAAGTTCGCCTGCCCGGTCTCCGGCTTCACCATCGAGGAGATCGAGCCGCGCCTCTTTTCCTTCAACAACCCCTATGGCGCCGGCCCGGCTTGCGACGGGCTCGGCACCGAGCTGTTCTTCGAGGCTGACCTCGTGGTGCCCGACGAAAACTTGAGCCTCAACCGCGGCGCCATCGCTCCCTGGGCGCGCACGAGCTCCACCTCCCCCTATTACCAGCAGACGCTGGAGGCGCTCGCGCGCGCCTACCGCCAGCCCATGACCAAGCCGTGGAAGTCGCTCCCCGAAGACTTCCGCAACGTCGTGCTCTACGGCTCTGGCGAGGACGAGATCACCTTCACCTATGACGACGGCGTCCGCCATTACTCGACCACCAAGCCCTTCGAAGGCGTGATCACCAATATCGAGCGGCGCTGGCGCGAGACCGAATCCTCCTGGGTGCGGGAGGAGCTGTCGCGCTTCCAGTCGGACCAGCCTTGCGAGGCCTGC
>DATDLA010000010.1:0-2936 GCA_036519535.1 Methyloceanibacter sp. | reverse complement strand
TCCTTCATCGCAGAAATGGGCGCGCAAGGGATCCAGCCCGACGTGAAGCAGGCACGCATCTGGTACGAACGCGCCAAGGCGCTCGGCTACAAGGACGCCGATGCGCAGCTCAGGGCCCTATCCAAGGCGGAAGCTGCGCTTGAGCAGACGCCCCCGTCTGCGCTCGAGCAGACGCCCGCGGCGACCGTGCCGAAGCCGACGGAGGTCCCCGTCGTGCCGGTGGTGACGACGCCGCAGCCGGTTGTCGAGCCGGCGGCAACGCCTCAGCCGAGCGAGACAGGGGCGGCCGATCAGGAATGGGTCGAGGTTTCGAGCCCGGTGAATATGCGCTCGGCCCCGACGCCCCAGTCGGAGACCGTCAACGTCGCTGAGCCCGGGAAGCGCTACCAGGCCACCGGCCGGCAGGGCAGCTGGGTGCAGGTCACCGACCCGGCGACGTCGGAAACCGGCTGGGTCTATGCCCGCTACGTGGCGGCGTCAGAGGCGCCTAACCGGTAGGCGTCCGCCGTCAGGCCGGAACTGAGCCGACGCGCGCCGCTGCTTTCTCGTCCTTCGCGGGCTTCTCGCCCTTCGTCGGCGGCGCCCTGCCGTCAATGGGTGCCTGGTCGTCCTTGGCGGCGGTATCGCTCTTCGCCGGTGTTTCGCTCTTCGCCTGCTCGTGACCGCGCGCGGCATCGATGCAGAAGCGTGCCGCTTCCTTCAACGTGGTGGCATAGGTATCGGCTTCGGCGGTCGCCGCCAGCGCCTTGATGGCGCCCCCGCCTCCTTCATCCGCCCAAAAGCCGAGCAAGACGGTGGCGCCCTCTGGCAGGATGCGCCGCAACCGCCGCACCAGATAACGGACATGGGCCGCGTTCGCGCTCGCGCCGAAATAAGAGAGACAAACGAGCTTGGTCTTTGAGGCTTCGAGCGAAACGATGTGGGCGGCGGAAATGGCATCGCTCGGGAGGGAGCGGGCCTTGAGGCCCTGCCGCTGTAGGGCTCCAGCGAGCATGGCGGCGGCAGCCTCATCGAGCGGCGTGCGCCCGCCGACGCAGAGCACCGCATCCTCCACCTCCCAGCCGGGAGCAAGCGCGCCCTCGAGCATGGGAAGCTGGTCGACTTCCTCGTCCTGCTCGAGGTTGGCGAGCGACGCCAATCCGCCCGGGGCTTCCTCAATCTCGATCTCGGCGTGCACTTTCCTGAACCAGCGCCGTGGCTCGAAATCCGTGAGATTGTCCATCATCTCGTCGACGGTGGCGTCGATTGTCTCCAGATTCTCGGCATCGAGCGAGCCGCGTTCGGCATCGCGCTCGGCGAGCTTGAGGCCGCCGAGAGCGACCTCGTCGAGATAGTCCACGAGCGGACGGCCCTCCTTCAGGCAAAGCTCGGCTTGATAGGTGGCTTCGGCGGAATCGCCGATGAGCGTGCGCTGGTAGAAGCTCTGCGCCGGGGTCAGCGCGGGCTTGTCGCCGAGCAGCACTTCGAGAAAGTTCAAGCCCTCGACATGGCGCCCAAGCACCACGAGGCACACGGTGAGCGGCATGGCGAGCAACAGGCCGAGCGGCCCCCATAGCCAGGTCCAGAACACGGTCGAGAGGATCACGGCGATGGGTGAGAGACCGGTGCCGTGGCCATAGACGAGCGGCTCAACCACCTGCCCCATGATCAGCTCTGAGCCGAGGAACAATCCGCCGGTCAAGAGCATCGTCGACCACCCCGGATCGACCACGGCGCCCAACAGAACGGGTGGGGCGGCGGCGATGAAGGGGCCGACGTAAGGAACGAAGCGCATCAGCATGGCGAGGATGCCCCACACCATGGGGCTCGGAATGCCGATCGCCCAAAGCCCGAGCGCAATGAAAATGCCATAGGCTGAATTGATCAGCACCTGGCGCAGGAAGTAGCCTGAGAGCCGCGTCGCCGCGTCGTTCATCGTGGCGGTGGCGCGCTGCATGTCGGAAGCACCCATCAGGCGCACCAGCCGGTCGCGCAGATCCTCGCGCTGAAGCAGGATGAAAATCACGAACAAAATGACGATGCCGGCGGTGGCGAGGGGAGGCAGCACCGTGCCGAGCACGCTCTGCAAGATCTCGAACGCTCGCGGCTCTGGCTTCGTGATCTCGACGGGAATGGGCTTGGCCGGGGCTTTGTCCTCAAGGCTCGGACTTGGCGCGGCGCTTGGGGCAGGCGGCGCGGAGGATTGTTTAAGCTCATCCTCGATCCCCTTGAGCGCGCCTGCGGCCTTCTCAAGCGTGGTCGACGACTGAGCGGATTTGCGCAAGGACGCGATCTTATCGGCGAGCACATGCTGATAGCGCGGCAGATCGCCGGCAAGCTGCGAGGCCTGCTGCGACATCATCCAGCCGAGCGCGAAGATGATGGCGAAGGCGAAAGTCACCACGATGATCACGGCGAGGATGCGCGGCACCTTGACTTTGCGCAGCAGGAGCAAGAGCGGCGTCAGCACGAAGCTCAACAGGATGGCAAGCGTGAGCGGCAGCAAGACCTCGCGCGCGATATAGAGCGTGCCGACGACGATCGCCCCGATCATCAGCCCCTGAAGCAGCGCGGCGCGGCTGTCCGAGACCGTGGAAAACATCGGAAAGGGCGAGCGAGGCGGCATGGCGGGCTCCCGTCACGCCAAGGCGCCCGAAGCTCCGAAAAGGCCCGGCCGGCGCTTGGCTTCTCCCGGTTTCGACATAGCATTGCCCGCTTGGCTGAGCCACAACCTTGGGGCCCATTAGAAAGTTTCCCGAAACGATGAGCCGAGTTGGCTATGGACCGCGCGACGGCGCTTGGGCTAAACCGCTAGCTGCCATCCACCATTGGAAAGAGGAGATTTGCGCGTGTTCAAGACGATCTTGGCAAGTTCACTTCTGGCGGCCGGACTCTTGCTCGCAGGTTCGAGCCAGCCGGCGAACGCCGTGTGGGTCTGCGGACCGGTGCAATGCGTT
>DATDLA010000009.1:0-2694 GCA_036519535.1 Methyloceanibacter sp. | reverse complement strand
ACGCGTACCCGGCTCGCCGAAATCTTCGACAGGTCGCCGATCAGTCCGCTGTGGTGATCCAATTACTGGGTGGCGGCCAGGCGTTTCGCGATCTTGGCCACGTGGTGCCCCTGGAAGCTCGCAAGGTTGAGCTCCTTTTGCGAGGGCAGGCGCGAGCCGTCAGGCGCCGCAATGGTCCCGGCACCGTAGGGAGAGCCGCCCTTCAACTCGCTCACGTCGGCAAGGTCCGGCGCGGAATAGGGGAGGCCGACCACGATCATGCCGTGATGCAGCAGCGTCCAATGGACGGACACGATGGTGGTCTCGTTGCCGCCGCCGGTCGAGGTCGAGGTGAACACGCTGCCGACCTTGCCGATCAGCCCGCCCTCCACCCAAAGCGGGCCGGTCTGGTCGAGGAAGTTGCGCATCTGCGAGCTCATATTGCCGAAGCGCGTCGGCGTGCCGAAGATGATCGCGTCGTAGTTGGCAAGCTCTTGCGGGTCGGCGACCGGGGCGGGTTGATCGACCTTCATGCCGGCGCTGCGCATGATCTCCTCCGGCATCAGCTCCGGCACGCGCTTGATGCTCACCTGTACGCCGTCCACGGCGCGGGCGCCATGGGCCACGGCATAGGCCAGCGTTTCAACGTGGCCATAGGAGCTGTGATAGAGAACGAGCACTCGCGTCGTGTTGGCCATAGATCCTTGCTCCCCGCGCCTTGCAAGGAGGTACACCGAACCGCCCCTCCCCCGTCAATATGACAGTCTAGATGAAAATTGCGTTGGGGCGCGACAACAACCCGCGGGAGCGTTTCATATTGAGACAGGGCGGAAGCTGCTGGACCGTGAGAGGCGCCCGTGATATGGCAGCGCCGCCATGAGGCCAGGAGCCCAAAGAGAAACGATCTCGCGACGAGGGCGCGCGCGCTTTGCGCTTTCGCTTGCCCCTCGCCGCTGACGCCTCGCTTATCCTCAATTTCCTCGTAGCGTCCGGTGCACCGTTTCGCGGCTGAGGGACCGATAATCCATCGGCCGTTCGGGATACGCCTCCATGCACACTCCAAATTTCCAAATTCGCGACGAAAGCAAGGACGACGCTGCGGTCCTTTCGCAGCTGTCGGCGCAAGCCTTCGGACCCGGCCGCTTCGGGCGCACGGCCTATCGCATCCGCGAAGGCGTGGCACCGGTCTCATCGCTCGCTCTGACCGCCTGGCTCGACGACCGGCTGGTGGGCGGCATCCGCTTCACCGCGGTCACCATCGGCGGGGAGGGGAGCGCCCTCCTGCTCGGGCCGCTCGTCGTGGACCCAGTGCATAACGGCAAGGGCTATGGCAAAGCGCTCGTCGCCGAGGGACTTGCCCGCGCGAGCGCGCAAGGCTTTCGCCTCGTCGTGCTCGTGGGGGACATGCCCTATTATGGCAGGTTCGGCTTCGTGCCGGTTCCTCCCGGTCAGATCAGGCTGCCGGGCCCTGTCGATCCGGCACGACTTCTTGCGCTTGAGCTTGCCCCCGGCGCGCTCGGCAACGCCGCAGGCCTAGTGCAAGCAAAGGCAGCCTAGCGCTTCTCCGGCGCTGTTGAGGCCGAGCCGCGTAGAATCGCGTTCAAGCCCTGCACGCTCTCTTGCAGATCTGGCTTGATGGCGAGCGCCCTCTTGTATGCGGCGATGGCTTCATTGCGACGGCCGAGCGCCGCCAGGATGTGGGCCCGCATATCGTGGGCGAATGGGTCATTCGGATCGAGCGACAGCGCCTGTTCGACATCGGGCAAGGCTTTCGCTGCTAGGCCCTTCGTCAAGTTTGCCTGCGCCTGGCCGGCAAAAGCTTCCGGGGATTGTGGCTGCAGCTCAATGGCCCGGTCGAAGTCGGCCAATGCAGGGTCGACTTCCCCCTTGCCCAGATAGGAGGCGCCGCGATTGGCGTAGGCCTTCGCGAGCTTCGGGTCGAGTTCAATCGCGTGATCGAAGTCCATGATGGCGCGCTCATGCTCACCTTCCAGTTCATAGAGAACGCCGCGATTGGTGTAGGCCATCGCGTTGTTCGGCTGAAGCTCGATGGCGCGGTCATAGTCGGCGAGCGCGTGGTTCTTGTCCTTCAGGCGTTGATAGACGGCGCCGCGGTTGAGGTAGAAGACGGCGTTGTTGGGATCGAGCTCGATCGAGCGGTTGAAGTCGGCGAGCGCGGGATCCGGT
Source organism: Methyloceanibacter sp. (assembly GCA_036519535.1). GTDB lineage: Bacteria > Pseudomonadota > Alphaproteobacteria > Rhizobiales > Methyloligellaceae > Methyloceanibacter. The sequence continues at coordinate 528 of DATDLA010000009.1, read as the reverse complement.
TCGCCCATGTACTGATAGACAAGACCACGATTGGCGTAGATCGGTGCGAGCCCTGATTCGAGCTCGATGGCGCGATTGAGATCGGCAAGCGATCGCTGAAGACCGCCTCTGATGCGGAAGGCCACTCCCCGATTGGTATAGGCGATAGCTTGCTGCCGCGTATCGAGCTTGCCGCCCTCGATCAGATTGGTGCAGGCCATGATGGCATAGTCGGGGGCGCCGCTGGCGCAGGTCTTGAAATCGTCGGCGCGCGCGGCTTCGCCGCTCAACAGCAGCAGGGCCGCGGCAAGGAGGATGCGGGACATGCCGTCCCCTCTTTAGCTTGCGGCTAGTGGCCTTCGCGGAACCAGGTGATGGCTATCATGCCGAGCAACAGCGCGAGCGCGAGGAAGCCGGTGAACAGCGGGAATAGGCGCACGCCTTGCACGTGATAGGCGTCGCGCTTATGCAAGCCGAGCCAATCTGCGCCATGCATGACATGACCGCCGCGTACCATGACCATGCGCGGCAATGGCGATGCATCGGCTT
>DATDLA010000008.1:0-2911 GCA_036519535.1 Methyloceanibacter sp. | reverse complement strand
CCGCGGCCTGTTCGGCAAGCGCGAGGACCCGGCCCATATCGAAAAGGTGCTGAAGCAATTGTCGCTGTGGGACCGGCGCGACAGCAAGATCATGACACTGTCCGGAGGCATGAAGCGCCGCGTGCTGATCGCCAAGGCGCTGTCGCATGAGCCGCAAGTTCTCTTCCTCGACGAGCCGACCGCCGGCGTCGACGTCGAGCTGCGCCAGGACATGTGGCAGGTGGTGCGCGATTTGCGCGCCTCAGGCGTCACCATCATCCTCACCACCCATTACATCGAGGAGGCCGAGGACATGGCCGACCGCATCGGGGTGATCTCCAAGGGCGAGATCATTCTCATCGAGAACAAGAACGAGCTCATGCACAAGCTCGGCAAGAAGCAATTGACCTTGCAGCTGCATCAGCAGCTCGATGCGCTCCCGCCCGAGCTTGCCCGCCATAATTTGGCGCTCGTGTCTGACGGTCACGAGCTCGTCTACACCTACGATAGCCAAGGCGAGCGCACCGGCATCACCGGCCTGTTGCAGGACCTGACCCATGCCGGCGTCAGGTTCAAGGATCTGCAAACCACGCAAAGCTCGCTCGAGGACATCTTCGTCGATCTGGTGAGGCAGAGAAAATGAACCTTCCGGCGATGCGTGCGATTTACCAATTCGAGATGGCGCGCTGGCGGCGCACGCTGTGGCAGAGCGTGGTCTCGCCGGTGGTTTCGACCTCGCTTTACTTCGTGGTGTTCGGCGCGGCCATAGGCGCCCGCATCGCGCATATCGAAGGCGTGAGCTACGGCGCCTTCATCGTGCCGGGACTGATCATGCTGATGCTGCTCACGCAAAGCGTGATGAATGCATCCTTCGGCATCTATTTCCCGCGCTTTGCCGGCACCATCTACGAGATCCTGTCGGCGCCGATATCCTATCTCGAAATCGTCATCGGCTATGTCGGCGCCGCGGCGACCAAATCGATCATCATCGGCCTTATTATCCTCGGCACCGCGTTCTTCTTCGTGCCGATCCGCATCGAGCATCCGCTGTTCATGCTGCTGTTCCTGGTGCTCACCGCCGTGACCTTCAGCCTGTTCGGCTTCGTGCTCGGCATCTGGGCCGACGGCTTCGAGCGGCTGCAGATCGTGCCGCTGCTCATCATCACCCCGCTCACCTTCCTCGGCGGCACCTTCTATTCCATCAGCGTGCTCCCGCCCTTCTGGCAGAAGGTGACGCTGTTCAATCCCGTGGTCTATCTCGTGAGCGGCTTCCGCTGGAGCTTCTTCGGCACGGCCGATGTGAGCGTGGGCTTGAGCCTCGCCATGACCATCCTGTTTCTTCTGATCTGCCTCGCGTTGGTGTGGTGGATCTTCAAGACCGGCTACCGGCTGAAGAGCTAGGGGATCTTTTGACCAGCACGGAAACGCGTCCACTTAAAGAGCGGGAGCGGCCTCAGCTGCACCGTTCCATCGGCCCGGTGCAGCTCGCTCTTTACGGGCTCGGCAGCATGCTCGGCGCCGGCATCTATGGGCTGATTGGCAAGGCCGCCGGCCAGGTAGGGAATGCCGTCTGGCTCGCTTTCGTGGTGGCGCTCATCGCAGCGCTGCTCACCGCGCTTTCCTATGCCTCGCTCGGATCGCGCTATCCGCGCGCCGCGGGCGCGGCTTACGTCACCGAGCGCGCTTTCGGCCTCCCGATGCTCAGCTTCGTGGTCGGCCTTGCGCTGGTCTGCTCGGGACTGATCTCGGTCGCCACGCAGTCGCGCGTGTTCGCCGCCAACCTCGCGGTGCTCTTTGACCTGGAGAGCATTCCTCTTTGGTGGCTCGCGCTCGGCTTCCTGCTCGTGCTCGCCGGCATCGTGTTCAGAGGCATTCGCGAATCGATGTGGGTGAACGTGCTCTGCACCCTGGTCGAGGCAGCTGGGCTCATTCTCGTCGTTGCGGTCGGCCTCTCTTATTGGGGAAGCGTCGATTATCTGGAGATGCCGCCGGCCGCCGCCGAGCAAGGCGAATGGCTGATCCTGGTGCAGGGCGCCGTGCTTACCTTTTTCGCCTTCATCGGCTTTGAGGACACCTTCAATGTCGCCGAGGAGTGCCGCGATCCGCAGCGAACCATTCCCCTTGGCCTCGTGCTCGCCATGAGCATGGCCGCGGTCCTTTATATCGCCGTCGCGGTCACCGCCGTCTCGGTCGTGCCGTGGCCCGAGCTTGCCGAGGCGCCTGGCCCCATCACCGAGGTCGTGCGCCGGGCGGCACCTCTCATTCCGCCCATCGTGTTCACCGCCATTACGCTGTTCGCTGTGGCCAACACCGCGCTCGTCAATTACGTCACGGCATCTCGCCTGATCTACGGCATGGCGCATCAGGGCCTGCTGCCGCTCCGTCTCGGCGATGTCCACGCCGAGAGGCACACACCCCATATCGCCATTGCCGCGCTGTTCCTGGTGGTGGCGCCGCTCGCTCTGTTTGGCACCATCGCCGAGCTTGCCGCGGCGACCGTGCTCCTGCTTCTGCTGGTCTTTACCGTGGTGAACGGGGCGCTGTTCATCCTCAAGCGGCGGAAGGGCGAGCAGGCCGGCTATTTCGAAATTCCGGCCGCCATTCCGGCGCTTGGGGCGCTCGTCTGCATGGCCTTGTTGGTGGTGCGGGTAGCGACCGGAGATTGGCAGGCTCCGGCCATCGCGGGGGTGCTGCTGGCTGGCTCGGTCGCCATCTACCTCCTCTTGCGGCCGAAGACGCAAGCCGCCGCCCGTACGCCATGATTTTTTGGGCTAATGACACGTTCAACTTTGGGGCCCCGCATGGACGAGAGCACGATTGACCGCGAAGCCATGGGGCGCTTGGCTAAGGCCCTGGTCTTCATCTGCGGCGGCGACCATCCGACCACCGTCGCGTTGAAAGCCGCTGCCGAGAGCGGCTCAGCCCGCGACAT
>DATDLA010000007.1:0-5954 GCA_036519535.1 Methyloceanibacter sp. | reverse complement strand
ACCCGGCGATAAATCGATCTCCCATCGCGCGCTCATTCTTGGCGCGCTGGCCACTGGTCGCACCCGCATCACTGGCCTGCTTGAGTCAGAGGATGTCCTGGCCACGGCAAAGGCGGTGGTGGCGCTTGGGGCTCAGATCCGTCACGTCAACGGCTCGGTGGAGGTGACCGGCCAAGGCGTCGGCGGCCTGCAGGCGCCGGTTGAGGATCTCGACTTCGGCAATTCCGGCACCGGATCGAGGCTGATGCTTGGCGTGGTCGCCGGCCACGATATGGAAGCGCGCTTCACCGGCGATGCCTCGCTCTGCCGCCGTCCCATGGCCCGCGTACTGAAACCGCTGCAGCGCATGGGGCTCGCCCTCGACGACGACGCGCGCACCACTTTCCCGCTCACCGTCAGAGGCACCCCCGATCTCGTTCCCATCGTCTACGAATCTCCGGTCGCCTCGGCGCAGGTGAAGTCGGCGGTGCTGCTCGCAGGCCTGCATGCGCCCGGGCGCACCACGGTGATCGAGCCGCTTGCCACCCGCGACCACACCGAGCGCATGCTCACCCATTTCGGCGCCGAGATCTCGGTGAAGGACGAGGACGACGGCCGCCGCGCCGTCACGGTCCACGGCGACGCCGAGCTTGCAGGCGCCTCCATCGCCATTCCGGGTGACCCGAGCTCTGCCGCCTTCGCCATCGCCGCCGGCCTCATCTGCGAGGGTTCCGACATTGTGCTCGAAGGCGTGCTGATGAACCCGACCCGCGCCGGCTTCATCGAGACGGTGCGTGAAATGGGCGGGGACGTTGAGCTGCTCGACCTTCGCCTGCAAGGCGGTGAGCCGGTGGCCGACCTTCGCGTGCGTGCGGGCGCGCTCAGCGGCGTCGACGTGCCGCCGAAGCGCGCGCCGAGCATGATCGATGAATATCCGGTGCTCGCCGTGCTTGCCGCCTTTGCCGACGGCGAGACGCGCTTGCGCGGTCTTGCCGAGCTTCGCGTGAAGGAGAGCGACCGTCTTGCCGCCACCGCGGCGGGGCTCGCGACCTGCGGCGTTGAGACGAGCATCGAGGGCGACGATCTCATCGTCATGGGCAAGGGCAGCGTGCCGGGCGGCGGCGTGGTCGAGACGCATATGGACCACCGCATCGCCATGGCGTTTCTCACCCTCGGCCTCGGCGCCGAGCACCCGGTCGCCGTCGACGACATCGGCATGATCGCCACAAGCTTCCCGGCCTTCGTGCCGCTGATGACGAAGCTCGGAGCCCAGTTCCGATGATCATCGCCATCGACGGGCCAGCCGCCTCGGGCAAGGGCACGATCGCCAAGCGCATCGCCGCGCACTATTGCCTCGCCTATCTCGATACCGGCACACTCTACCGCGCCGTCGCCCGCGATACCTTGGCGCGTGGAGGAGATCCGGCCGACGCCATCGAGGCGCTCAAAAGCGCCAAGGCGCTTGACCCGAGCACGCTCGGCGACCCAAGCCTCAGGAAACCGGGCCTCGGTGAAGCTGCCTCGCTCGTGGCCAAGCATCCGGAGGTGCGCAAAGAGCTGCTCGCCTATCAGCGGAGCTTCGCCCGCGCCAAATCTGGCGCGGTGCTGGACGGAAGGGACATCGGCACGGTGATCTGCCCCGATGCCGACGTGAAATTATTCGTGACGGCGACGCCTGACGAACGCGCCCGGCGGCGCTATATTGAGCTGAAACAAGCCGGAATCGCCATAAGCGAAGCCGAAGTGCTGTCCGATATCAGGCGGCGCGACGAACGGGACAGGAACCGCGCCGCGGCGCCCTTGCGTAGGGCCCCCGACGCGCACTTGCTCGATACTACGAATTTGGATATAGACGCCGCATTCAGGGCTGCCATCGATCTGATCGCCGCTGCGATGGGCCGTGCAGGGTACGCCAGTTGAGGCCGCGCCCCTTTCGCATTGGCACACCATTTACGAAGTTTTCCGCGAAATCCTGGCGGTAGACCTCATGCGGCGCGTCAGCCGTGGACACGCTTGACCCCGTGCTTTCGCCAGCATTCCGAGCCGGCAGTGGAGACGGGCATTTCGATTGGAAGGGACTAAAGAGTTTTGATGAACCAACCGCAGGCTAGCGTAAGCCATCCGAGCCACGACGAGTTCGCGGCACTGCTTGAAGAGTCGCTGACCACCACGGCGCTCCAGGAAGGCAACGTCGTTAAGGGCACCATCGTCGCGATCGAGAAGGACGTTGCCGTCATCGACGTCGGCCTCAAGACCGAAGGCCGCATTCCCCTAAAAGAATTTGGCATCTCCGGCCGCGCCGCCAACCTCTCCGTCGGCGACGAGGTCGACGTGTATCTTGAGCGCGTCGAGAACGCCATGGGCGAGGCCGTGCTGTCACGCGAGAAGGCGCGGCGCGAGGAGAGCTGGACGCGGCTTGAGGAGAAGTACAAGGCCGGCGAGCGCGTCGAAGGCGTGATCTTCAACCGCGTCAAGGGCGGCTTCACCGTCGATCTCGACGGCGCCGTGGCCTTCCTGCCGGGCAGCCAGGTCGACATCCGGCCGATCCGCGACGTGTCACCGCTGATGAACGTGCCGCAGCCCTTCCAGATCCTGAAAATGGACCGCCGCCGCGGCAACATCGTCGTATCCCGCCGCTCCGTGCTCGAAGAGACGCGCGCCGAGAAGCGCAGCGAGATCGTGGCGCGGCTGGAAGAGGGTCAGGTCATCGAGGGCGTGGTCAAGAACATCACCGACTACGGCGCCTTCATCGATCTCGGCGGCATCGACGGCCTGTTGCACGTCACCGACATGGCATGGAGGCGCGTCGCCCATCCGAGCGAGGTCGTGACCGTCGGCGACAGCGTCAAGGTGCAGATCATCCGCATCAATCCCGAGACCCAGCGCATCAGCCTCGGCATCAAGCAGCTCGAAGCCGATCCTTGGGAGGGCATTGCCGCCAAATACCCGGTAGGCTCACGGCTCAAGGGCGCCGTCACCAACATCACCGACTATGGCGCCTTCGTCGAGCTTGAGCCCGGCGTCGAAGGGCTGATCCACGTGTCGGAGATGAGCTGGACCAAGAAGAACATCCATCCCGGCAAGATCATCTCGACGAGCCAGGAGGTCGAGGTGCAGGTGCTCGAGGTCGATCCCGAGAAGCGCCGCATTTCGCTCGGGCTCAAGCAGACACAGGAGAATCCCTGGGTTGCCTTCGCCGCCAATCACCCGCCTGGCACCAATATCGAGGGCCCGATCCGCAACATCACCGAGTTCGGTCTGTTCATCGGGCTCGATGGCGGCATCGACGGCATGGTGCATCTATCGGATCTCGACTGGTCCAAGTCCGGGGAGGACGCCCTCAAGGACTACAACAAGGGCGATAACGTCAAAGCCGTGGTGCTCGAAGCCGACTCCGAGAAGGAGCGCATCAGCCTCGGCGTCAAGCAGCTCACGCCCGATCCGTTTGCCTCCGGCGCGCCTTCCGCCAAGCTCAAGAAAGGCATGCGGGTGACCTGCGAAGTCGTCGCGGTGAAGGACAGCGGGCTCGAGGTCAAGCTCGTCGACCACGACCTGACCAGCTTCATCCGCCGCTCCGACCTCTCGCGCGACCGTTCCGAGCAGCGGCCTGACCGCTTCGGCGTCGGCGAGAAGTTCGATACCGTGGTGACCCAGGTCGATGGCAAGGCGCGCAAGGTCGGGGTGTCGATCAAGGCGCTCGAAATCGCCGAGGAGAAAGAGGCCGTCGCCCAATATGGCTCGACCGATTCCGGAGCTTCGCTTGGCGACATTCTCGGCGCTGCCTTGAGCAAAGCGAAGGAAGAGGATAGCGACGAGGTCGCCGAGAAGCCGAAGCGCAAGAGCAAAGCAAAGAGCGAGGCTGCCAAGATCGAAGATTCGGCGGAGGCCGAGGAATAGGCTGCGGCGCCAGCCGCCCCCGGACTTCCGCCTCTTCAGGCTGTCGATCTTCTAGAGAGAAGAGACCGTGATCGAAGCCGAGACCGTGATCGAGCGCCGCCGTCTCAGGCGGCGGCTCACCGCTTGGCGGCTCGCCGCCGTCGTGCTCGCCGTCTTCGTCATCGCCCTCGTGATGGCCGGCAACCAGCAACTGGCCGGCTCCGGCAGCTTCCTGCCGCATATCGCCCGCGTGTCGGTAAGCGGCCTCATTACCGACGATCAGAAGATGCTCGAGCTCCTCGACAAGGTCGGCAAGTCGAGCCAGGTGAGGGCGGTGATCCTCGACATCAACAGCCCCGGCGGCACCACCACCGGCGGTGAGGCCATTTACGACGCGATCCGCCGCCTCGCCGAGAAGAAACCCGTGGTCGCGGTTTGCGGCACGCTCGCCACTTCCGCCGCCTATATCGTGGCGCTCGCCACCGACCGCATCTTCGTCTACGGCAACACCATCACCGGATCGGTCGGCGTCATCTTCCAATGGGCCGACGTCTCGGAGCTCATGCGCACGCTCGGGGTGAAGGTCGAGGAGGTGAGAAGCGGGCCGTTGAAGGCGGTTCCCAATCCCTTCGAGCCAACCGACGAGAAGGGCAGGGCGCTCGCCGCGGAAATGGTGCAGGAGGCGAAGGTCTGGTTCGTCGATCTTGTCGCCAAGCGCCGCAACCTCGCGCCGGCGGCCGTACCGGGCTTGACCGACGGCCGCGTCTATTCCGGGCGGCAGGCCGTGGCGCTCAAGCTCGTCGACCAGATCGGCGATGAAAGGGATGCCAAGAAGTGGCTGCAGAAGGAGCGCGACGTCGCTCCCGGACTTTCCGTGGTCGAGTGGAAGCCGAAGGCCGAAAGCGGGGGCATTTTGGGCTGGCTGTTCGGCTCGATCGCGTCCGGACTTGGCATCTCGGCTGCCAACTTCATATCCCTATTCGGTCAAGTTTCGGAAGGACTTAGGCTTGACGGTCTAGTTTCGCTTTGGCACCCTACGGAGAGCTAGCGGGGCTGCTGCCGGGCGAGCCGGCAATGTGGGGCAATCATGATCAAGTCGGAATTGATTCAGCGCGTGGCTGCGGCCAACCCGCACCTCTTTCAGCGCGACGTCGAGCGCATCATCAACATCGTGCTCGATGAAATCACTGGCGCGCTTGCTCGCGGTGACCGGGTCGAGCTGCGCGGCTTCGGCGCCTTCACCGTGAAGCACCGCGCCGCCCGGCAGGGTCGCAATCCGCGCACCGGCGACACCGTCTTCGTCGAGGACAAGTTCGTGCCCTTCTTCAAGACCGGCAAGGAGCTGCGCGAGCGCCTGAACCGTGAGGATGGGGCGGCCTAGCCTCGTGCCGATGGAGCGGCCGTAATGCGTAAACTGGTCGCCGCCCTGATTCTCGTGCCGCTCGGCGTGCTGCTCGTGGCGCTCGCCGTCGTCAACCGCAAGCAGGTGGTGCTCGGCCTCAACCCGTTTGACGCCAATGCCGGCTTCGGCATCGAGGCGCCGCTGTTCCTGTTCCTGCTCGGCGCTTTCGCCCTTGGGCTCGTCGTCGGCGGCATCGCGACCTGGCTCGGTCAGGGCAAGTGGCGCAAAACCGCGCGGGTCGAAGCCCGCGAGGCCTCGACCTGGCGCCGCCAGGCCGACCGCCTGGAGAAGGAGCTGGAAGGCCTCGACTCCCGCCCGCGCCGCGCGCGCCTGCCAGCGGAATAGCCGGCAGAAGTCAGAAATCAGAAACCAGAAGCCAGAAATCGAAGATGTCGCGTTCCGGCTTCTGGCTTCTGTTTTGTGCACTGCGATAGACTTCGGCCCTCGAATTGCATAGGGTGGCCCCGCCTGGGCGCGTTTTAAGAGCCCTGCACCCCCAGCCATGGAAAGTCTGCCAGGTGCCGGTGAAGGTGAAAATTTGCGGCGTGCGGACGCGGGAGATCGTGGACACGGCAGTTGATGCCGGCGCCGACTATATCGGCCTCGTGTTCTTTCCGAAGAGCCCCCGCTATGTCGAGCCTGACGCCGCGCGGCCGCTCGCCGAGCTTGCCTCCGGGCGCATCGAGACGGTCGCGGT
>DATDLA010000006.1:0-6846 GCA_036519535.1 Methyloceanibacter sp. | reverse complement strand
ATGTGCCGTCGCCGCATTCGATCTATCGCGGCATCGATAAGCTCGCGCCGGGCCATATCGCCACCGTCGATGCTGAGAGGAAGGTCGAGACCTCCGCCTTCTGGAGCGTCGAGAAGGCCGCCGAACGCGGCAAGAGCGCGCCCTTCAAGGTCAGCGATCGCGAAGCGATCGATACGCTCGAGATGTTGCTCGGCGATGCGGTGGGCCGGCGGCTCGTCGCCGATGTGCCGCTCGGCGCTTTTCTCTCCGGGGGCATCGACTCGTCCGCCGTCGCGGCGATGATGCGGATGCGGAGCAATGCTCCGGTGCGCACCTATTCGATCGGCTTCAAGGAGGAGGGCTTCGACGAGGCCCCGCACGCGCGCGCGGTTGCCGCTCATCTCGGTACCGAGCATACCGAGCTCTATGTCAGCCCGGTCGAGGCGCGGGAGGTCATTCCCGATCTTCCCTCGATTTATGACGAGCCGTTCGCCGATTCATCGCAAGTACCGACCTATCTCCTGTCGAAGCTCACCCGCGAGCATGTAACCGTGGCGCTGTCCGGCGACGGCGGCGATGAGCTGTTCGCCGGTTACACGCGGCATCGCTTTGCCAGGCTTGCGAGCAATATGCCGGCGCCGGTGGGCCGCGCTTTGGCCTGCGGGCTAGGCGTCGCGGGGCCGGAGCTCTGGGAGCGCGTGTTCAGCATACTGCCTGCGGGGCGGCGTCCGCGGCTCGCCGCCGACAAGATGCACAAGGCCGCACGGCTGTTCGGCGCGGGTGAAGAGAGCGGATATCTCAGCCTGGTCAGCGCCTGGGACGATCCGCAAGCGCTCGTCAATGGCGGAAGCGAGCCGAAGGGTCCGATCTTCGATGCTGCAATCGCTCGCGGTCTCCCCGATCCGCTCGACCGCATGCAATATCTCGACACCATCACCTATCTTCCCGACGACATTCTCACCAAGGTCGACCGCGCCAGCATGGCAGTCGCGCTCGAGGTGCGCGTGCCTATCCTCGACCATCGCATCGTGGAGTTCTCCTGGCGGCTGCCGGCCCGCTTCAAGATCCGTGGAGGCAAAGGCAAATGGCTGTTGCGCCAGGTGCTCTATCGCCATGTGCCAAGGAAACTCTTGGAGCGGCCGAAGTCGGGCTTTGCCATTCCGCTCGGGACCTGGCTCAGGGGACCGTTGCGGGCCTGGGCCGAGGAGCTTCTGTCGGAGAAGCGGCTCGCCGAAGGCGGCCTGCTCAATCCGGCTCAGATCCGCGAACGTTGGGCCGAACACCTCGAAGGCACGCGCAATTGGCACGCTTCGCTATGGACGGTGCTGATGTTTCAGGCTTGGCGGCAGCCGCGCGGACTCTGACGCGCCCCCTAGCCCGACACCCGGCGGCTTGCGGCTCCTGCCTCGCCGAAGGCGATGACGTTACTGGTGCGCGCGACGGGCGCAGGTTTCGCCGACGCTTGCGCGGCGGTCAGCCAATAGGTCTCGATGCGCTCGGCGAAAGGCTGAGATCGCTCGGCGAACAATCTCTCACCGAGCATCTTGGCATCCCGCCGCAGCGCCCTTTGCCGGCTGCGGCATTGCTTCAAGAAGGAAGCGGTGACATCGGGGCTCGCAAACGACATGGTCGGCGCCGAGATCAGATGTTGCAGCATGGCGATGTCATGGTCGTCGCCAAGGATTTGCGACAGACTGCGCGAAAGTTCGACCCGCGCCGAAAGCTCGGACGGCCAGCACGGGGTGAGCAGCTGCATATGGCGCCAATGATGCTGCAAGGTCTTGCGCCATTCGTGGAAATCCTCGGCGCTGCCGCTGGCGAAGGCTTTGGCCAAGGCCTTGCGTCCGCCGCGATAGGATTGGCGGAGGCCCTTGGCGACCGATTGGAACCCGTCGGGATAGACCGCGAGCCCGGCCATGGCCGGCCTGACACTGGTAAGTCCCCGGATGGCGTCCGACGCGGCGCTGCTTTCGAGACTGTGCGCGGCCGATTGCCGGCGCTCTTGCAGCCAGTTGCGCAAGGCCGGGATCGGAGTTCCCTCGGTATCGTCCTCGGCGTCGCCAAAGAGCTTATTGATGGCATCGAGCAAAGCATGGGCATCGCGCGCAGGCGCAAGCCCTTTGGCGATGCTGCGCAGGCGCTCGGCAAGGCTTGAATAGACCGGCTCGGGCAGGCCAGGCCTGATCAGCACCATGAGAGAGCGCAATCTTTTCAGGCACTTGCGGGCGTCGTGAACGCCTTTGTGCCGGTCTGGCGGAACGGCGAGCGCGGCGCAGGCTGAATCCACCTCGGAACAGGCGGCGCGCCGCACGGCCTCGCTCATTGCCACCGCCGGATCAAGACTGAAACTCGAAGCCATCCAAACCCTCTCCGCCCCAGGGCGCGCCCAGCGATGTTCCAGAACAGCCTACCCTCGGTCAAGGGGGTCAGCGTTGTGGAGATGCTGTGGATAAATTTCGCCACGGGGCGGTGGCGGCGATCCAATCGTGCGTGCGTTGCTCGGGATCGTCGCTCATGACGATGTCGGTGACAACCGCAGCTGACGACGCACCGGCGGCAAACACATCAGGCGCACGCTCAAGGGTAATGCCGCCGATGGCGACCAACGGACAGCTGATCTTGGCCCGCCATTCGCCGATGCGGGCGAGGCCTTGCGGCTTCCACGGCATCACTTTGAGCTTGGTCGGATAGATGGGCCCAAGCGCGATATAGTCGGGGTCGATCGCGAGCGTGTTGTCGAGCTCATCCAGGCTGTGGGTGCTGATGCCGAGCTTGATGCCGGCAGCTTTGATGGCGCCGAGGTCGGCGCCGGCAAGGTCTCCTTGGCCGAGATGCACGAAGTCCGCACCGAGGCTGATTGCTTCGCGCCAATAGTCGTTAACGACGAGCTGGCAGCCATGCGCCGAAGCAGTTTTGAGCGCTTGCGCGATCTCGGTCTTGATCGCGGCGGGTAGCGCATCCTTGACGCGAAGCTGGATGAACTTTGCGCCCTCGCTCGCGAGCCTTGCGACCCAGGCGGCGTCGGGAAGGATTGGATAGAACGGATCGAGCAGGCGCGCGCTCAAGAAACGCGATCGATCTTGAAGAAGGGCGTCCCGGCAACCGGCGTCGACGGCGAAGCCATGTCGCGGGGCTCGATCAGGCCTGCCTCAAAGCCGAGGCGTCCCGCCTCGATCGCGCGGGCGAAGGCTTCCGCCATCTTCACCGGATCGCCGGCCTTGGCCACCGCGGTGTTCACCAGCACGGCGTCGTAGCCGAGCTCCATCGCCTCCGCCGCCTGCGACGGCGCGCCGATGCCGGCGTCGATGATCAACGTCGTGTCGGGGAAGTAGGCGCGCAGCGTCTTCAGCCCATCGCGATTGATCAGCCCGCGCGCCGAGCCGATCGGCGAGGCCCAGGGCATCAGCACGCGGCACCCGGCGCTGGCCAGCCGCTCAGCCGCGCTCAGATCTTCGGTGGTGTAGGGAAGGACCTGGAAGCCTTGCGCCACGAGAATAGAAGCCGCCTCGACGAGACCGAACAACTCGGGCTGCAGCGTGTCGTCGTTGGCGATGACCTCGAGCTTGACCCACGGTGTGTCGAACAGCTCGCGCGCCATCTCCGCCGTGGCGACGGCCTCCTTGGCGGTGTGGCAGCCTGCAGTGTTCGGCAGCACGCGCACGCCGAGCTGCTCGATCAGCTCCCAGAAGCCTTGACCGGCGCGCATCCGCGCCGACTCGCGGCGGAGCGAAACGGTGACGATCTCGGCGGACGACGCTTCGACCGCTTCCTTCAGCGTCGCGGGGGAGGGGTATTGCGCCGTTCCGAGAAGCAGCCTGGAGGTGAAGCGCTCGCCATAAATTTCGAACATCAGCCGCCCTGCCTCGGCGCCACGATCTCGACCTCGTCCTTTGGCGCAAGCGGCGTCAGCCCGCGCCTGGCAGAAGCGACGAAGCATCCGTTGACCGCGGTCGCCACTTTTGCCTGTGTAAAGCCGAGCGTGGCGCACAGCTCGGCGAGTGTACATGCGTCGGTAGCGACGGGCTCACCATTAACGAGAATCTGCAACGAACACCTCCGGATCGGTCGCGCCGGTTTCGATGAACTCGGCCATGAGCTCGGCCAAGACGGGCGCGAGCAAGAAGCCGTTGCGGTAAAGACCGTTCACATAGATATAGCGCCGGCCGAGCATAATCCTAGGCCGATTGTCGGGAAAGGCCGGCCTGGCGCCCGCCCCTTGCAGCACGATTTCGGCCTCGGCGAAGGCGGGATCGAGCGCATAGGCCGCGGAGAGAAGATCGAGCGCCGAGCGCACGCTGATTGGGCCCGTCTCCTCACTCTCGATCACCGTGGCGCCGATCATGTAGACGCCGTCGCCCCAAGGCACGACGTAGAGGGGAAAGCGCGGATGCAGGAGGCGAACGGGGTGGGTCAGGTTCACCTCGCGGCTCTTCACGACGATCCGCTCGCCACGCACGCCGCGCAAGTTCGACAGCTGGTCCTTGGCGGCAAGCCCGCGGCAATCGATGACCAGATCAGCATCGGCGGGCATTTCTCCCTCACCGAAGCGGGCGTCAGCGCCGGCGGCCTGCGCCTGATCGAGCAGGAAATGCAGCGCTGGTTCCGGCGATAGGTGACCTTCTTCGGCGTAATAGAGGGCGCCGGCAAAACGATCGATCAGCGCAGGCTCGGTCGCCGCGAGCTCTTCCGGAGATAAACGCCGGTGCCCGTCCGTCATGCGCGCGAAGCGGTCGAGCTCGGCGCGGTCGCGTTGCAGCGCCACGACGAGCGTGCCGTTGGCGATGAAGCCCGGATACGTCTCGCGCCAAAGCGCAATACCACGCCGGCCAAGATCGCGCACCATAGTCTCCCCGTTTTCTCTCTCGCAATTCGGCGCGAGCATGGCGCCGGCATAGAGGCTGCATGCGTGAGCGAAGGGCACTGGCGAGCGCTCGCAGACCGTCACCTTGTGCCCGCGGCGCGCGAGCGTGAGCGCCTGCCAAAGGCCGACCACGCCTGCGCCGCGAATGGCGATGTTTTTGGTTTTTGGCATGGTGAAAAGATCAATCGCCAAGCGCCACGCCTTCGCGGCGTGGATCGGCACCGCCTTCAAACCCCTCAGGGGTAATGGCGATGATGGCAAGGCCGCTCGTGAAGGGGAAGCGCTCGACCTCGTGGCCGAGCTTGGCCATGCCGTCTGCGAGCGGATCCCACTCTTGCCCAGGCTCTAGCAGAAACGGCCCGCCGGTCGAGCCGAAATTGGCGAGCGCGGTCGCAGCTTGCGGGTCGAGACGCCAGTCGAGCAAGGCGATGATGGCCTTGAGGTTGAACAGGATGATGCCTGGCCCTCCAGGCGAGCCGAGCAGGAAGCGAAGCCGGCGCTCGCCGGCAGCCCCTCCACTCGCGAAAATCAACGCTGGGTCCATCGAGCTCCGCGGGCGCTTGCCGGGCTCGACGCGGTTTGCCACAGGACGACCCCGATCATCGACCGGAATGAATGAGAAATCGGTGAGCTCGTTGTTGAGCAGGAACCCGCGCACCATCAGATGCGAGCCGAAGGCCTGCTCGATGGAGGTGGTCATGGAGATCGCGTTGCCATCGTCATCGACGATGGAAATGTGGCTGGTGCCGACATTCTCCAGCGTCGCATCGTTTCCATAGGCGCCTTGGCGGGTGTTGGGCGGTGTGCCGGCCGTCACCTGTCCAAGCGCGCGGGTCGGATCGATGAGGGCGCGGCGCTGATCGAGATAGGATTTGTCAAGCAGGCCAGCGACCGGGGCGGGCACGAAATCCGGATCGGCGAGGTAACGCCCGCGATCGGCGAAGGCGAGACGCTCGGCCTCGACGATGTGATGCACGGGCTGGACGGCGAGAGGGTCGCTCCCGAGATCGAAAGGCTCGATCAGCGCTAGCACCTGGCCGACAGTCACCGCGCCGGAGGAAGGAGGGGCGGCGCCGCACACGTCGAAGCTGCGATAAAGAACGCAAACCGGCTCGCGCAGCTTGGCGCGGTAGGGCGCAAGATCCTCGGCCGTGAGTTTGCCGGGCCCGCGCGGATCGCTTTGCACGGCGGCAGCGATGTCGCGAGCGATGGCGCCCTCATAGAACGCCGATGGGCCGTCTCTCGCGATCGCCTCGAAGGTGGAAGCGAGCGCCGGATTGCTCAACCTGTAACCCTCGGGCCTAGGGCGTCCGGCAGGGTCGAAGAAATAAGCGCGGGCCGCGGGCGCGAAGCTCGCCGGATCGGACTCGGCGAGAAGCGTGGCGAGGCGGGGGGAGACCTGAAATCCATCGCGCGCCAGTGTGACAGCAGGTGCGAACAGCTCGGCCCATGTCAGCTTGCCGTATTTGTCGTGCGCGAGCTTGAGCGCTGCGAGCACACCGGGGACTCCGACCGAGAGTCCGCTCTCGACGGCTTGCTTGAAGGGAAGCGGCTTGCCGGCGGCATCGAGGAACAGGTCGGGCGTCGCCGCTTCAGGCGCCGTCTCGCGACCGTCGATGTTGAGCAAGGTCTTGGTGGCTTGATCCCAGGTCAGGAGAAACGCACCGCCGCCCAGCCCCGAGGATTGCGGCTCGACGACATTGAGCACCATTTGCACGGCAATGGCGGCATCGACGGCGCTGCCGCCTTTGCGCAGGATGGCAAGGCCGGCTTCGGCGGCGAGCGGGTTCGCCGCCACCACCATGTGCCGCTTGGCCTTGGCGAGTGTCTTCTGCGTAAAGCCGCTTGAGCCTTCCGGATGGTCATAGGCTCTCGTGTCCGTGCCCGCGCCGAAAGCGAGGACAAGGGCCAGCGAAACGGCAAGCAAAATACGTGGAGCGGTCTGCATCATGCGGGGCAGCATAGCGGGTTTGGCTCTGGTCGCCACACCGCTAATGGAAATCGCG
>DATDLA010000005.1:0-2704 GCA_036519535.1 Methyloceanibacter sp. | reverse complement strand
GGGGCGTATCGTCTTCTCGACCAGCCTCGGCCTCGACGATCAGGCCATCCTCAATGCCGTCGCCGAGGCGAAAGCCGACATCGATATTTTCACCCTCGATACCGGACGCCTGTTTCCCGAGGTGCTGGAGACCGTCGAGCTTTCCGAAATTCGCTATGGCGTCCGCATTCGCCTCGTGACGCCGGAAGCCTCAGAGGTCGAAGGCCTTGTCGCCCGCGACGGCGTATTCGGCTTCCGCCAGTCGGTCGACAACCGCAAGGCCTGCTGCGAGGTGCGCAAAGTCCGCCCGCTGAACCGCGAGCTGAAAGGCGCCCAAGGCTGGATCACCGGCATCCGCCGCGAGCATTCCGAGGACCGCGCCGACGCCGCGCTTGGCGCCTGGGATGAGGAGCGCGGGCTCTTGAAAGTTAACCCCATCGCCGATTGGTCGACGCAAAAGCTCACCGCTTACATCGCCGAGAACAACGTGCCGGTGAATCCGCTGCACGCCCGCGGGTTCGTCTCCATCGGCTGCCAGCCTTGCACCCGCGCGGTGCAGCCTGGCGAGCATCCGCGCGCCGGCCGCTGGTGGTGGGAGCATGAGGAGAAGAAGGAGTGCGGGCTGCATATGAACCCGCGCCGTGAGGGGAAGGCCGCATGACCGCGCTCGTTTCTCATCTGAAGCTGCTCGAGGCCGAGAGCATGCACATCTTTCGCGAGGCCGCGGCGCAATTCCGCGCGCCCGTGCTGCTCTATTCCATCGGCAAGGACTCGACCGTGCTCTTGCATCTCGCGCGCAAGGCCTTCTGGCCGGCGAAGCCGCCGTTCCCGCTTCTGCACATCGACACCACCTGGAAGTTCCGCGACATGATCGCCTTCCGCGACAAGACGGCGCGCGACTTCGGGCTCGATCTGATCGTGCACACCAACCATGACGGCCTGGCGCGCGGCATCAACCCCTTTGACCATCCGCCGTCGGTCTATACCGACATCATGAAGACGCAAGCCTTGCGCGCGGCGCTCGACGCCGGCGGCTTCGACGCAGCCTTCGGCGGCGCGCGGCGCGACGAGGAGGCGTCACGCGCCAAGGAGCGGGTGTTCTCCTTCCGCGCCGCAGGCCATCGCTGGGAGCCCCGCCGCCAGCGCCCGGAAATGTGGACGCTACTCAGCGGCAGGCTCGGCAAGGGCGAAACGGTGCGCGTCTTCCCGCTGTCGAATTGGACCGAAGGCGATGTCTGGCGCTACATCGCGCTCGAGAAACTCGACGTGGTTCCCCTCTATTTCGCCGCACCTCGCCCGGTCGTGACCCGCGACGGCCAGCTCATCATGGTCGACGACGAGCGCATGCGGCTTGAGCCGGGCGAGACGCCGGAGGTGCGGAACATCCGCTTCCGCACGCTTGGCTGCTGGCCGCTCACCGCGGCGGTGGAATCCGATGCGAGCGACATCGATGCGGTGGTCGAGGAGGTGTTGCGCGCCAAATATTCGGAACGGGCAGGGCGCTTGATCGACCACGATCAGGCAGGCGCCATGGAAATGAAAAAGCGTGAGGGTTACTTCTGATGCATGTGGCTGCGCTGAGAGAAAAGCTCGCCGTCGTGCCCGTAGCGGCGCCCGTATCGTCGCCTGCGCCCGAGAGCGGAGCCATGGTGCGGCTGCTCACCTGCGGCTCGGTCGATGACGGCAAGTCGACCCTGATCGGCAGGCTGTTGTGGGATTCGGCCGCGGTCGCCGAGGATGAGCGCGCCGCCGTCATGCACGCCTCGCAGAACAGGGCGCTCAACGGCGAGAAGGTCGATTTCAGCCTGCTGCTCGACGGCCTTCAGGCGGAACGCGAGCAGGGCATCACCATCGACATCGCCTGGCGCTATTTCGAGACCACGCGCCGCCGCTTCGTCATCATCGATGCGCCGGGGCACGAGCAATATACGCGCAACATGGCCACCGGCGCCTCCCACGCCGACGTGGCGATCCTGCTCGTCGATGCGCGCCATGGGGTGAAGCGCCAGACGCGCCGGCACGCCGCCATCTGCAACCTCGTCGGCATCAAGAAAGTCATTCTCGCCGTCAACAAGATGGATTTGATCGACTGGTCGGAGCAGACCTTCCGCGACATCGAGGAGGATTTCCGCGCCTTGGCCGGCAACTTCGCTTTTGCCCAGATCGCGGCGATTCCGGTGGCGGCGCTCCCCGGCTACAATGTGGTGCGCCGTTCATCCGCCATGCCCTGGTATAGCGGTCCGACCCTGCTCGACTATCTGGAGGCGGTCGATGCCAATGTCGAACCGCGCGACGCTCCCTTCCGCTTCCCCGTGCAGCTCGTGCTCCGCCACGGCGATTTCCGCGGCTATGCCGGCACCGTGGCCTCGGGCCGCATCAGGCCCGGCGATCGCCTGGTGGATGCGCGAACCGGGCTTGGCGCCTCGGTGCGCTGCATCACTACCATGGATGGCGACCTCGCTTTCGCCGCCAAGGAAGACGCGGTGGCCATCGAGCTCGATAGCGATCTCGATATTTCGCGCGGCGCGGTGCTGTCGGAGGTCGCGCGGCGCCCGATCAATGCCGATGTGCTGGAGGCCCGCCTGGTTTGGCTCGCCGAAGCGCCCTTCGATCCCGAGTCCGGCTATCTCTTGCGCACCGCCACCGATCTCACGCCGGTCACGAGCATGAGCATCTCGGCGCTCGTCGATTTCGAGACGCTGGCCTCGGCGCCGGCCCATGCTTG
>DATDLA010000004.1:0-8577 GCA_036519535.1 Methyloceanibacter sp. | reverse complement strand
GAGATGTTCGAGCGTATGGCCAAACTGGTGAAGACCGGCAGGATAAGAACATGGAGGCTTGATCAAGCGGCCCGGTCGATTTTTTTGACTGAGTTCTTGTCCGCATTTTTGCTGGCGATGCGCTACTTCTTCAAGCCCAAGGCGACCATCAACTATCCCTTCGAGAGGGGACCGATCTCGCCCCGCTTTCGCGGCGAGCTTGCGCTGCGGCGCTATCCGAACGGTGAGGAGCGCTGCATCGCCTGCAAGCTGTGCGAGGCGATCTGCCCGGCACAGGCCATCACCATCGAGGCGGGGGAGCGGCGCAACGACGGCACGCGGCGGACCACGCGCTTCGACATCGACATGATGAAATGCATCTACTGCGGCTTCTGTCAGGAGGCTTGCCCGGTCGACGCCATTGTCCTGGGACCAAACGTCGAGTTCGCGACCGAGACACCCGAGGAGCTCTATTAGACAAGGAACGACTCCTCGCGAACGGCGACCGCTGGGAGCGCGCGATCGCTAGGAACATCTCACTCGACGCCCCTTATCGATGAGACGGCTAAGTAAAGTGTCTCCGTTGAGTAGCGCACGGCTCGAAAGTTTCCGGTATCTTGGGCCGTCGCCGCGCATCCGCGCTTTGGCTAAGAAGCTCTCGCTCAACCTGAGAAATTTCGCTGCTTCTTTAGGGGTGAGCAGGACTTCATCCTGCTTGCCGGCACCGTGAGGCGGCGCAACAACTGGATCATGCGTAACTGACATCGCTCAAGCTCCTTGTCCCTTCGATGGACAAAGCTAGTGGCTGATGCCCGACCTGGATTCGACAGGTCGATTCTATGTTTCTGATTTGCGCTTCTTGCGCACGTCCCAGGTCATCATCGGTCCCGACCGGAGGACTTCGTCCAGGTACGACTCTGCCTTGGGTCCCTGGCTAAATATCCCAGAGATGCGTTCAAAGCGACACCGGTCAGCAGCGTTTGAGGGGCCCTGAAGCAGCTCGTCTCGCCAGTTCGTGACCGTTGTCTCCTTGACCTCTCCTTGGGACACTCGTGGCCACCCAGCGGCAAATCGTGCGGCACGCGCTGCGGCTTCATCTTTCGAGGTGCCATTCTTCATTAACGCATCCATGCAGGCGGCTGCGTGGAGCTTTGTTTCGCGGGAAGCGGCTGATCGCGACCACTTTCGTTCCGGAATCTGGCCTGGCCGGAGCTTTGGATCGAAAAGCTCGGGCAGGTTGCCTGCATCCAAGCTCTCGAGGGCCGCAATGAGATCGATCAGCGGCTTCAAGCCCTGGCCTGAGAGGCCGCGAACGTGAAGAAACGAATAGCAAGCATCAAGGGCATGACGCACACCCGACCGGCCGAAGTCCTCTTCGGACTGGAGCAGCTCAGCTGCATGCTCCATCTCCTCGAACAGGACCTGCTCGGCCCGCTCTAGGTCCGCTTCTGGTTCGTGACGCGGAAACTTTGAGATGGCAATTTGCGAGTTGATTTCATCTGGTCCAAGCCATGCGGTTCCGAATCACGACCATTCTAGAAGGGAATTCAGTGGAGGCGGAATGCCAGCAGCGCATCGATCGCGCTCTTAGTCAGTTTCACTTTCGGCATGGCGCAGTCCCGTGGTGGGTGCTACCTCGATCCCAAATAGGTAGCCCT
Organism: Methyloceanibacter sp.; assembly: GCA_036519535.1. Taxonomy (GTDB): domain Bacteria; phylum Pseudomonadota; class Alphaproteobacteria; order Rhizobiales; family Methyloligellaceae; genus Methyloceanibacter. The sequence goes on along the minus strand of DATDLA010000004.1, from coordinate 6,940 downwards.
GAAGGAGAATCAGGATGCACCAGCGTGACCGCCGATCTCTGAGAACGCAAGGAAGGACAGCCGCTTATCCATCTCCGTCAACAAACTTCCATCTTGGGGAGGTTAACACCCGAGAACCTGTGGGGAGAGGGCTTTCTGCCGCGATCTTGCGCGCGACGCTCTTGAGCGGCGCATGCGCAAGTCGCATGGCGGAAAGGGTGAGGGGGAGCCACTCTTTCGATTCAGTAACCCCCTCACTCGGTTAAAGAGCAAGTCGGGTTCGAGCGAAATTTACTTCGCCGGCGCCGTTACGCGCGCCGGGAGCACGCCGACATGATCGAGCCACATATCGAACATCGTCCGGCTCGCCTTCTCCATGCCGGGGCCAAGGCGCTGCGTGTCGGCGCGCAGCTTGTGCAGATCGACGCCGGCGGTGGTCAGCTCGAGCGTGTGCCCGATCAGCCAGCGCTCCATGCCTTTGGTGTGCTGCTCCACGTGGAACTGGAGCGCGAGCACCTTGCCCTTGTTGGTGCTGAAGGCCTGATGCGGGGTAACCGCGGTCTCGGCGAGCCAGGTGGCGCCGCGCGGCAGGTCGAAGGTGTCGCCGTGCCAGTGCAGCACCCTGAACTTGTTCTCGGAGAGTGCTGCCAGCGGCGATTTGCGCCCGTCGGGCGTCAAGCCGAGCAGGCCCCAGCCGATTTCCTTCTCGCGGTTGGGATAGACGCGGGCGCCGAGCACCGCGGCGAGGAGCTGCGAGCCGAGGCAGATGCCGATGATCGGCTTGCCACGGGCGAGCGCCGCCTCGATCACCGCGAAGTCCTCCTTCAGAAACGGATAGCGATCGACCTCATAGATCCCGATCGGCGCGCCGAGCACCACGAGGAGATCAGCGTCCTTGGCGGGCGAGAGATCGTCGACGCCGGCTTGCAGATAGCGAAACGAAAGCCCACGCGCGGTGATGGCGTCCTCCAGCGTACCGGCGTCCTCGAAGGAAACGTGACTGATGGCGATGGCGGATTTCATGCTTGCCTCAAAGGTTGCGGGCGTCCTGCCCGCTTCTTTCCGGCACAGGCTACCATCTTGCGCCGGACAGACCACCCCTATTGACAATTAGCGACGCCCGATTGGCAGTTTACGACATAGGCAGATCATCGCCCTTGAAGCTCACACCACAATTGCGACACCGCCGCGACGCGGATCGCCGGCGCCCTCCACGCCGCCGTCGCCGAAGCGGCGCGCGGCGTGCACGCCGCCGAAGAACAGATTCCTCTCGGGCCAGGGATGGGCTTTCTCGCCAAGGGCGCGAAAGGCGCTTTCCACAGCCTCGGGCAGGCCAGGCTCGAAGCTGAGCTTCCCGTCCCTCTCCACATGCAGCCGCGGCGCTTCCACCGCGTCTTCCAGGCTCAGACGATAGTCGAGCAGATTAACGGCGACTTGCAGGATGGCGGTGCGGATGCGGTTCGATCCGCCGCTGCCGAGCGCAACGACGGTGCCGTCGGGCTGCAGGATGATGGTCGGCGCCATCATCGAGGAGAGGCGCGTGGCCACGCGCCATTTCCCGAGGCCCCCCGGCGACAAATCCTCCTCGCCGAGCATGTTGTTCAGCATGAAGCCGAAATCGCCGACGATGGATCCATTGCCTTCGCCGTTGGAGAGGCTCGCCGAAGCGGCATTGCCGTCGGCGTCGATGACACTGATATGGGTGGTGCCGCGTTTGGCGGCCGGGTGACGCGCCGCCGCGCGCATGTTTTTCGCCAGCGCGCCAACGGCGAGCTTTGCCGCAAGTCCCTCCCCATGCGATGCGCGCGCCTCGTTGGTGGCGTCCATGGCCTCATTCAGCGCGAAGGCATCGAGCGCCCGGCCTTCGTCAACAAGCGTCTGCACAAACCCAAGGCCGAAGGCGATCAACGCGCCGCTTGCCGCCGGCGGCGGGTTGAGCGCGACCGTGGCTCCGTCGTGCGGCCACAGGATGGGCTTTCGCCGCGCCACGCGATAATCGGCAAGATCGGCCTGGGTGAGGTAGCCGCCGCCGTCGCGCTGCTGCTTGACGATGGCCTGTCCGACATCGCCGTCGAGGAACAGACGCGCGCCGTCCTCGGCAAGCCATTCGATGGTCTCGGCAAGATCGGGGTTGCGGAAGGTCTCGCCGGCCTTCAGCAGCGTACCGTCGCTCGCGAAGATCTTCGCCACGCCCGTCGTCGCGGTGAGGATCGGCGCGATGACGGTGAGGAGATAAGCCTGGAACGCGGAGAGCGGGAATCCCGCGCGCGCGGCGCGCACCGCGGGCTCGACCAGGCGCTTCAACGGCAGCCGGCAAAGCTCCTGATGCATGGCGAAGAGGCCGGGCACCACGCCAGGCGTGGCGCTCGAGCCGACGCCGATATGGAACTCCTGCTTGGCCGGACCGAAATCGGCGTGAATGGGATAGAAGTCGATCTCGTGCTCCGGCCGCCGTTTCAGAGGCGTCTCGGCGAAGAAATCGAACAAAGTGACGGCGTCGCTTCCCGCCCGCCGCGCCATGAGGAAGCCGCCGCCGCCGGGCGATGAGAACACCGCCTCGGCGACGAAGGTCATGAACAGGCCTGCGACGCAGGCCTCGAAGGCGTTGCCGCCGTCTTGCAGAATTTCCGCGGCGGCGGCGGCACTCAGTTCATGCCCTGCCGCGACCACGCCTTTGCCCTTGCTCATGCGCGTGGCTTAAGGCGAAGCGCGGGATGCGGCAAGAGCGGCGCGCGCCTCTCTCGCTGTCCTGCTCTCGCGGGAATGAGCCGGTGCCCGATCTCTGATACAGTCCGGGCGTCGCACGGCAACTCATCCCGGAAACAAAAATGAAATATGCCAGCATCTGCATCGCGCTCGCCGTGATTGTCGCGACTTGTTTCCCAGGACGAGCGACGTCTGAGCCGACCGAGCCTGACGCCGATTCCGCCCCTCAGCTCTTCGAGGCTGGGAAGTTTACAGAGGCTGGCGACATCTGCGCACGAATCGTCGCCCAAGATTCGAAGGACTATTCGGCAGTCCTACAGCTGGGCCGGGTTGCCCTGCTGGCCAACCGGCTCGACGACGCGCAGAAATGGTTGGAAGCGGCCATAGCCCTGGAGCCAGATGACGAAGATGCCAAGATCATGCTGGCAGAGGCATTTTATCGCCACGACGACTTCCAGAAGGCGGCGGCGGCGCTCCGCGGAGTCGAGGTCGGCACCAATAAGCTGATCATCGAGCAGTATCCGACCTTGAACGTTGCGAAGTTGGAGAGCTTCAACGGCCAGACGCCTTATGATGTGCACGGCGACGGGCAAACCACGCGCCTCAAATTCTTGAACACTGCTTCGCTGCCGGTGGTCAGCGTGCGCGTGAACGGCGGCGACGAGGTCAGCTTCTTCATCGATACCGGGGGTTCGGAGCTCGGGCTCGACACCGACTTCGCGAAGGAGCTTGGGCTTCCGCAATTCGGCAACGTTCAGGGCACGTTCGCTGGCGGTGAGCAGGCCAAGGTCGGGCAGTCGCGCATCGAAAACTCAAGCTCGGCGACTGGACCGTTCAGAACCTGCCCGTCATGACGCTGCCCTTTCGCCAACTCTCCAAAGGACTTGGGGTGAAGCGAATCGACGGCGTGATAGGCACCACTCTTTTCTACCATTTCCTGGCGACGCTCGATTTTCCGCGCCGCGAGCTCGTGCTCCGCCGCAAAAACGCGGAGAGCCTCAAGACGTTTGTGGCAGAGTCGTCCGAGGACAACGTCGCGGTTCCGTTCTGGATTGCGAGCGATCACTTCATGGTGGGCTGGAGTCGCGTGGAGACGATGCCGCCTGCGCTCCTGTTCGTCGACACAGGGCTGGCGGGTGCGGGCGTAAAGCTCGCGGAGCCGGTCATCAAGGAGGCGGGAATTAAGCTTGAGGAAGACAAGGCTTACGAAGGTGCGGGGGCCGGCGGAACGCTGAAAATCGTACCCTACACCGTGCGCCAGCTTTCGTTTGGAGACATGCGGGAAGACGATGTCGCGGGCCTCTACGATGGACCGTCCCCGTGGGAAAACACCCCTTCGGCTTCCACCTCGCACTGGATACCGGCTTTCGCCGGTATGACGCAGAGGTGGCTACCCGAGCCGCTTCTCGAGCGCGGCGAGCTCGTCCTTGAGGGCTTGCGGCATCTTGGCGCCGAAAATGGCGAAATGCTCCTTGATCATCGGGATCTCGGCCTTCCAGCCTTCCTTGTCGACGGATGTCAACTCCTTCATGTCGGCGGGAGCCACTTTCAGGCCGTTGACGTCGATCGACCCTTCCGCCGGAACCTTGCCGATCGGCGTCTCCTCGGCCTTGGCGGCGCCGTCGCAGCGCTCGAAGATCCATTTCAGCACGCGGCTGTTTTCGGCGTAACCAGGCCACATGAACTTGCCGTCGCCGTTCTTGCGGAACCAGTTGACGTAGAAGATCTTCGGCATCTTGGCGCCGCCCTTCTCGCCCATCTTCAACCAATGGGCGAAATAGTCGCCCATGTGGTAGCCGCAGAAGGGAAGCATGGCCATGGGATCGCGACGGAGATCGCCGGTCTTGCCGGCCGCAGCCGCCGTCTTCTCAGAGGCCATGATCGAGCCAAGGAACGTGCCCTGCAGCCAGTTGAGCGCCTCGGTGACGAGCGGCACCACGGTGGCGCGGCGCCCGCCGAACAGGATGGCGTCGATCGGCACGCCCTTCGGGTCCTCCCACTCCGGCGCGATCACCGGACACTGGCTCGCCGGCGCCGTGAAGCGCGCATTGGGATGGGCGGCGGGACGGCCTGAAGCCGGAGTCCAGTTGCGGCGCATCCAGTCGACTGTGTGCTCCGGCGCCTTGCTCATCTGCTCCCACCACACGTCGCCGTCGTCGGTCAGCGCCACGTTGGAATAGATGCAGTTGGCGGTGAGCGTCTTCATGGCGTTGAAATTCGACTCATCAGAGGTGCCCGGCGCCACGCCGAAGAAGCCGGTCTCGGGATTGATGGCGTAGAGCCGTCCGTCCTCGCCGAATTTCATCCAGCAGATGTCGTCGCCAATGGTCTCGGCCTTCCAGCCGGGAATGGTCGGGTTGAGCATGGCGAGGTTGGTCTTGCCGCAGGCGCTCGGGAAGGCCGCGGCGATGAACTTCGACTTACCTTCCGGATTGGTAAGCTTGAGGATCAGCATATGCTCGGCCATCCAGCCCTCGTCGCGGGCCTTCACGGAAGCGATGCGGAGCGCGTGGCACTTCTTGCCGAGCAGCGCATTGCCGCCGTATCCCGAGCCATACGACCAGATCTCGCGCGTGTCGGGGAAGTGCGAGATGTACTTCGTCTTGTTGCACGGCCAGGGCACGTCGGCGGTGGCGGGCGTGGACAGCGGATAGCCGACGGTGTGCCTGCCGCGCACGAAGTCTTCGCTCTGCCCAAGCGCCTTCCACACTCTGTCGCCGACGCGGGTCATGATGTGCATGTTGGCGACGGCGTAGGCAGAGTCGGTCACCATGACGCCGATGCCGGCGATAGGCGAGCCCACCGGGCCCATGGAGTAAGGCACCACATACATGGTGCGGCCGGCCATGGCTCCGTCATAGAGCTTGGTCAGCGTCGCCTTCATCTCGCCGGGATCGAACCAATTGTTGGTCGGGCCCGCGTCGTCCTTCGAATTCGAGCAGATATAGGTCTGGTCCTCGACCCTCGCGACGTCGGCCGGGTCCGAGCGCACCAGGATCGAGTTCGGCCGCTTCTCCGGGTTGAGCCAGAGCGCCGTGCCGCCGTCGACCAGCGATTTCAGGAGATGCTGATATTCTTCCTTCGAGCCGTCGCACCACACCACCTGCTCAGGCTTGAACAGAGCCTTGGCCTCCTCGACGAAGGCCAGCACCTTGGGGTTGGTGGTCTTCGCACCTTCGGGCGCAATTTTCGACTGAACGCTCATGCGGGCTTGATCCTCTGGCTTGGGCAGAAACGGCGGTAGGGATGAATTTCTATCCCTTGCTAGCACCGATCTTGCAAAGCTTTCAAGGCAAGGCACCTTGTCATGGCCGGGCTTGTCCCGGCCATCCACGTTTCTTGTCATTGCCCGGCTTGACCGGGCAATCCAGTAACCCCAGGCGCCAAAGAATAAGGCCCCGGCACGGTGACTACTGGATGCCCGCCTTCGCGGGCATGACAGCTGAATTCGTGGATGCCCGGCACAAGGCCGGGCATGACGAGTTTTTATGCTCAGGGTTCTAGTCCGGCTCGCGGGCCGCGTTGACGAGCCGCACCAGCTCAGCCCGCGCCTCGCTCGGGCTGGCGATCGGCGCCGCGAAGGGAATGCGGCGGGCGTCTCCCTCGCAAGTGAGATCGCAGCCCTCTGGATCGATGCCGCTCATCCGCCAGAAGCCCTCAGGCGCGCCGGCGAGCCGCGTGGCATAGAGGCGGACCGCATCGGCCTGATCGGCGTTCATATGCGCGAGGATATCGGGTTCCGCCGCGAGCAGATCGCCGGCGCCCTTGGTGTCGACCAGTAGCTCGGCGGGGATGAGATCGACGATGCGGCCAAACCCGCCGATATAGTGGGCGCCCTCCACCTCGAGCCGCCAAAAGGCGAAGTCGGGAAAGTCGGCGTAGAACGCGGACTCAGGGTGCCTCGCCAGGAACCTGCGACGCACCGCCTCGTCCTCAACCTTCTCGGCTTTGCCAAACAGCGTCACCCGCGCGCCCTGCAGCGGGTCGCCCAAGGCGCCGGTGCCGTCGAACAGGATCGAGGCGCGGCTGTCCTGGGCGAGATTCTTGGTGTGCTGGGCGAGCGCCGATATCAGGAAGATCGGTGTCCCCGAGGGGTCTGTCGCGACGGTGATCAGAGAGGCGTAAGGATAGCCGCTGCCAGAGGCGATGGTGGCAAGCGAAGCCTTGAGGGCACGCCTCACCAACCCCCTCGCATCGGCCGCTAATTCGGCCTTGGACGGCATCCCTCCAGGTGTCATATTAACTTGCGCCATGA
>DATDLA010000003.1:0-5572 GCA_036519535.1 Methyloceanibacter sp. | reverse complement strand
TGCCAATCCTCGTCGACATGCGCCGCGGCCCATGCCTCTTCCGGCGAGAGGCGCCCGAGCGCCACGGCAAGAGCAAGCAGCGCCGAGCCTGAGAGCCCGGTCATGACGTGCAAAGCCGCAAGGCTCCACGGATCGAAGCCTGCAAGGCGCTTCCCGAGCGCATCGAGCGAGGACGGAGCTTGCGCGACGTGCATCACGCCTTCGGCAAGGCGCATGGGAACGCCAAGATCCCGCTTGGCCCAGGCGACGATCGGATCCCAATGCCTGGTCTGCAGCGTTGCGAGGCCCTTGGGGCCTTCGGCGCGGTAGCAGATCAGGTCGGCGCCCGCACAGTTGAGAATGTCGCCGATGACCGCCTCTTCGTGCCCTTTGACCCCGTCGATGACGCTGTTGGCGAGCCTGGTCAGCGGCATGGTCGAGGGATCGATGCGAGGCCCCTGCCCGCGCCACTCATCGCCAATCGCCTCAGCCAGCGCCTGGTTCGGCACGACGAACAGGGCCTTACCTGGGGTGCGCACCGGCCTGCCGTCGAGCAGAACGCCCACGCCGCCACCCTCAGCCTTGACGGCCACCTCGTCGTAGAAGCGTTTGGGAAGACTCGGTTCTGATTTCGCGCTGCCGGGACCGGCAGACGGCGACCTGCCCGCCTCCTTCATGCGGGGCTCCTATCGCTTCGGTGATCGTTCCGGCGGCGTCTCACCAGATTCCGCTCGCTTCAGCCGAAGGTGCGGACGCTCCTTGGCGAGTTTCTGGAAATCACGGTGCAGAGTCTCAAGTTCGCCATCGTCGAGCTCCTCAAGATTGAGCAGCACATTGCGCGCCTTCTGCGTCACCCGGATCAGCTCATCGATCTTGATATGCATGGCAGCAGTATCGCGGTTCTGCGTGTTCTGAATCACGAACACCATCAGGAAGGTGATGATGGTGGTGGCCGTGTTGATCACGAGCTGCCAAGTATCGCTGTAACCGAACAAGGGCCCCGTGAGGCCCCACACGACGATGGTTGCAAACGCGAGCAGGAAGGCGATGGGGCGCCCGGTGACGTGGGACACCCATTGGGCAAAATGCACGAACCAGAGTTTGCGGTCGGCCATTCTCTTATTCCTCTATATCTCTAGGCTGGCGGCGGGGGCATTCCGCATCATAACGCGCTCGCCTCCGCATCGGCCTCATCGCCTTCCGCGAATCCGAAAGCCGCAAAGCTCGCCCGCATATGCTCCGGCAGTGCGGCCGTGACGTCGACGACGCCCTCCCCGGACGGATGCGGGAAGCTGATGCGCCTTGCATGCAGATGCAGCTTGTTTTCGATCCCCTCAGGAAGGTCGCGGCCGCCCTGGTACTTCTCATCGCCGAGGATGGGATGGCCGATGATGGCCATGTGAGCGCGGAGCTGATGTTGCCGCCCGGTGACCGGCTTGAGCGAGAGCCAGGAAACCTGCTGCCCCGCGCGGTCCACCACGGCGTAATAGGTGACCGCCGACTGGGCTACCTCCTGCTCGCCGGGGCGCGCTTTCCGCACGCGGTCTCCTTCAGGGCCGGCAGCCTTGACCAGCGCGGCATCGACCTTGCCTTGCGGCGGCTTCGGCACGCCCTTGACCAACGCCCAATAGATCTTGCGCACAGAACGGGTCTGGAAGGCGCGGCCGAGCTTCGCCGCCACCTCGCGGCGCTTGGCCACCACCAGCACGCCTGAGGTGTCGCGGTCGAGGCGGTGCACGAGCCTTGGACGCGTTTTGGGGCTGTCGCCCAATCCCTCGAGCAGCCGGTCGAGATGATGGGTGGTTTTGGTTCCACCCTGTACGGCGATCCCAGGCGGCTTGTTGAGCACCAGCAGATCGTCGTCCTCATAAAGCGTGATGGAGGCGAGGAAGGAGCGGTCGGCCTTGGACAGGGCCTTCGGGGCAGGCGAAGGCGCTGGCGCCGCGGCCGGCAACGGCGGAATGCGAACGGTCTGGCCGGCGGCAAGCCGCGTGCTTGCCTTGGCGCGGCCGCCATCGACCCGCACCTGGCCGGTGCGGAGCAGCTTCTCGAGCCGGCTGTGCGGCAAATCGGCGTAGTGGCTTCTGAACCAGCGGTCGAGGCGCATGCCGTCTTCGCCAGCTTCCACTGTCCGCGTTTCGACAGGCGATCTCTGCGACATTGAACCTCAGGGTAAGGACGATTGACGCCAACGGCGACGGCACTTGAACCGTGCCGATTCCCGGCTACATTGCCTCTAACAGTCCTGGAAGGGGATGGAGTCCCCCTGAACCGCCAATGGCTAATGACTCCTACCGCATCCTCTGCACGCGGTGGGAGCTTGAGTCCAAAGCCCGCCCGCGAGGCGGGTTTTTGTTACGTAGACCAACGGTATGGGACAATCGATGGCAGCCTATTTGTGGATTGCGGTGGGGAGCGCGCTAGGCGGCGTCGCCCGCTACTGGTGCTCAGGCGTCGCTGCGCGCTTCATGGGCGAGACGTTTCCCTGGGGGACGATCATCGTCAATATTGTCGGCTCCTTCATCATCGGCTTCTTCGCCACGATCACCGGCCCCGACGGCCGCATCTTCGCCGACACGCTGACCAGGCAATTCGTCATGATCGGCGTCCTTGGCGGCTACACCACGTTCTCTTCCTTCAGTCTGCAGACCCTCAATCTGGTCCAGGACGGCGAATGGTGGTTGGCCGGCGCCAACGTCGTCCTTTCCGTGGTCGCCTGCCTTGTCGCAGTGTGGTTAGGCTTTGTGCTCGCAGCTTCGATCAACTCGTTGAAGTGGATCTGACCATGGCGCTCTCCCGCGACGCCGTTCTCTTGCGCATCTTTATCGGCGAGGATGACAAGGCTAACCATAAGCCGCTCTACGAGGCCATTGTGCTCAAGGCCCGCGAGATGCATCTCGCCGGCGCCACCGTCTTGCGCGGGCCGATGGGCTTCGGCCATTCGAGCGTGCTGCATACCACCAAGATCGTCCGCCTGTCGCAGGACCTGCCGCTCGTCATCGAGATCGTCGACAGCGAGGAGAAGATCAATGGCTTCGTCGACGCGATCGAAGGCATGATGGGAAGCGCGCTGGTGACCACCGAGAAGGTCAAGGTGATCCAGTACGGCACCAAACGTGTCGAGTAGCCGTCAGCGCCTCTTGCTCCGCTCGGCGCGAAGCTTGGCGAAGCGGTCGAGCCGCTCTTTCAGTTCCCGCTCGTAGCCAAATGAGGTCGGCGCGTAGAAGCTCTTCAGCTTCATGCCGTCGGGGAAGTAGTTCTGGCCCGAGAAGGCTTCGTCCTCGTTATGGTCGTAGGCGTAGCCGCGGCCATAGCCTTCCTGCTTCATCAGCTTGGTCGGCGCATTGAGGATGTGCTTCGGCGGCGCTAGCGACCCGCCCTCGTCGGCCGCGCGGGTGGCGGCGCCAAAGGCCGTGTAAGCGGCATTCGATTTCGGGGCGAGCGCGAGATAGATGGTGACTTGCGCAAGCGCAAGCTCGCCCTCCGGCGAGCCGAGAAAATCGTAGACCTCCTTCGCCGCATTCGCCTGAACGAGGGCGTTCGGGTCTGCCAAGCCGATATCTTCGATCGCCATGCGCACGAGCCGCCGGGCGATGTAGAGCGGATCCTCGCCGCCGGCAAGCATGCGCGCAAGCCAATAGAGCGAGGCGTCTGGGTCCGATCCGCGCACCGATTTATGCAAGGCGCTGATCAGATTGTAATGGCCGTCCTGAGATTTGTCGTAGATCGGGGCGCGCCGCTGCACCAGCGCCACCAGCGCCTCGCGGTCGAGCGGCGTCTTGGCGCCGGACGAAGCGGCAAGCCACACATCCTCGGCCAAAGTGATCACGGCGCGGCCGTCGCCATCGGCCATGGCGATGAGCGCGGCGCGGGCATCGTCGGTCAGCGGCAGCCTGCGCTTCTCATGCGCCTCGGCGCGGGCGAGGAGCGACTTCAGGCCATCATCGTCGAGGCGCTTGAAGGTGAGCACGCTCGCCCGCGACAGAAGCGCCGAGTTGAGCTCGAAGGACGGATTCTCGGTGGTGGCGCCGACGAGAATGACGGTGCCGTCCTCCATATAGGGAAGGAAGGAATCCTGCTGCGAGCGGTTGAAGCGGTGGATCTCGTCGACGAACAGGAGCGTGCCCTTGCCGTGCTCGCGCCTCGCGCGCGCAGCATCGAACACCTTGCGCAGATCAGCGACCCCGGACTGGATGGCGGAGAGCTGCTCGAAATGCAAATCGGTGACCTCGGCGAGCAGCCGCGCCACCGTGGTCTTGCCGGTGCCCGGCGGTCCCCAGAAGATCACCGAGCCGAGCCTACCGGCCTTGACCATGCGGCTCAACATGCCGTGCTCGCTGAGAAGGTGCTCCTGGCCCACCACCTCCTCGAGCGACGACGGACGCAAGCGATCGGCAAGGGGCCGCGGCACCCTCTCTTGAAGCCCCGCCGCCTCGAACAGTGTTGCCACAGCGCCCTCAGCCCTGAATGGCGAGATTGTACACCTGGTCCCCGCGTTGCAGCGAGAGGCGCCAGCCGTCGGCCGGGGCGCCGAGCGCCTTCACGAGACCGGCGACCGAGGTCACCTTGTCATTGTTGAGCCCGATGACGAGGTCGCCGCGCTTGACCCCCAGCCTCGCCGCCGGCGTGTTCGGCGCAACATCGAGCACCACCACGCCAGGCCCGTCATCCTCGATGCCAAGTTCCTCGGCGACGGCTGGCGAAAGATTGGCCACCTTGGCGCCGACTAGCGGATGACGCCCTGCGAGCTCGTGCGTGTCCCGCGGGGGATCCTCGACAGCGGGAACGAGCTGCACCGTCGCCGCTATCGCCTGACCTCGGCGGACGATACCGAGCTCGGCCGTGCCGCCAAGCCCCTTGGTGGCAAATCGGTATTGGAAAGCTTCCGGGTCCTGCACAGGCTTGCCATCGACGCTCACCACCACGTCGCCGGCTTTCAGCCCGGCCTCGGCAGCGGGGCCCTTGGCACGCAGGTCCTTGATCAGCGCGCCGCCGGGGCGGTCGAGGCCGAGCGACTCGGCAAGATCCTGAGTGACCGGCTGAAGCGAGGCCCCGAACCAGGGCCGCTGCACCGTGCCGCCTTGCAGCGCCGCCTGAACCACGAGCCGCACCATGTTGGAAGGAATCGCAAATCCGATTCCCTGCGATCCGCCGCTGCGCGAGAAGATGGCGGTGTTGATGCCGACGAGATGCCCGTCCATATCGACCAGCGCACCGCCGGAATTGCCGGGATTGATGGCGGCGTCGGTCTGGATAAAGAACTGATAGTCGGAGATGCCGACCTGGGTGCGGGCAAGCGCCGAGACGATGCCGCTCGTTACCGTCTGCCCCACCCCGAACGGGTCGCCGATGGCAAGCACCAGGTCGCCGACTTCGAGGCTGTCGGAGTCGCTGAATTCGATGGACGGGAACCTGACGCCCGCGGCGCTGAGGCGAAGCACGACGAGGTCGGTCCGCTCGTCCTTGAGGATGACCTTGGCGGGGAACTCACGCCCGTCGGACAAGGCCACGGTGATCTCAGCCTCGCCGCTTCCCTGGATGACGTGGTTGTTGGTGACGGCGAGGCCCTCCGGGCTCACCAGCACGCCTGAGC
>DATDLA010000002.1:0-2075 GCA_036519535.1 Methyloceanibacter sp. | reverse complement strand
CTCGTGCTGCTCACCGTGGCCATCCTGTTCCTGCGCAACCAGATCAAGCCGATCCTGCGTCTGGCCGAGGCTGCCGAGAGCCTGGGCAAGGGGCGGCCGACGCCTCCCGATTTCCGCCCACGCGGCGCCCGCGAAGTGCGGCAGGCGGCGCAGGCCTTCATCGAGATGCGTGACCGCATCGAGCGCCATGTCGAGCAGCGCACCACCATGCTCGCTGGCGTGAGCCACGATCTCCGCACCGTGCTTACCCGCTTCAAGCTTCAGCTCGCGATGTTCGAGGAATCTCCCGAGCTCGACGCCATGCGCGCCGATGTCGACGAGATGCAGGCCATGCTGGAAGACTACGTGGCTTTCGCCAAGGGCGCCTCCGGCGAGGAGATCGTGCGCACCGATATCAACGAGATCCTGACCGAGGTGCGCAACCAGGCCCATGGCAAGTCGGACATCCGCATCGACGTTGGCGATGCGCCCCTGGTGGTGCCGCTCAGGCGCCATGCCTTCAAGCGGGCCGTCGCCAATCTCGTCAACAACGCCGTGCGCTTCGCCGACCACGTCGCGGTCAGCGCGGGACGAGAGGATGGCTCGCTCGTGGTCGAAGTCGAGGATGACGGGCCAGGCATCCCGGAGAATGAGCGGGATCAGGTGTTCCGGCCCTTCTATCGGCTCGATGACGCCCGCAATCAGGATGCAAAATCGACTGGCCTTGGCCTCGCCATCGCCCGCGACATCGCCCGCATTCATGGTGGCGACATCGCCTTGAGCGAGTCTCGGCTCGGCGGATTGAGGGCCGTTCTGAAGGTTCCCGTTTGAGGTCCGCCCGTGTAACTTGTTGCGAGTCATTGGGGGAGGAGGGATATGTCAAAAACACTCGTTGTCGCCCTGTCGCTGATCGCATGCGGCGTTGCAAGTGGCGCCCATGCACAATCGTCTGACGGTTCCGATGGCACGGGAAGCGGTGGAGCGCCGACCCTCATCATGCCGGGTCTGCTGACCAATCCCTTGGCGAGCGGGCTCGATTCCGAGGGCTCTGGAGGCACTGGCGCGCCGGCGGGGAGCGAGACGCCCGATGCGACTTCGGAGGCCCCCTATTCGGTGGAGGGCGAAGAGACGCTGGATCCAAACGCCAACTAGGCGAGCGACCGAAACGGCAATTTGGGGAGGAACCGTATGCGTATCAGGACCCTGGGATTGGCGGCGTTGATGGCCGGCTCCGTGATGGGAGACGGCGTTGCCCAATCCGTTCAGGACGAGATTCAGGAAGACGAGGCGCCCGGATCGGAAATGGAAATGGATATCGAGCCAGGCAGGGTCGTCATCGGCCGGCAGAAAAACCTGAACCCGTCACCGGTCGAGATCCAAGGCCGCACCCTGGACGTTCCCGACGATCCGGATACGCCGGCGGCGGAAGACCCGGTCGATGCCGAGCTGCCAGGCGAGGGACCTGAGAATCTCTCCGGTCCCGACGACGACGATTCGCTCCCCGACTGAGGAGTTTACGCGCCGGCCGGATTGGCCGAGGCGCCGCCGGCCGTTGGCTCTGCGGTCTCACCGCTTTCGCGGCGCTTCCAGCCGCGTGGCATGAATCCGCAAGCGAGGCGGCAGAAACTTGCGCATGCCGTCTCGACCCTTGCGAGCCACTCCTCGCCGTTCTTGAGCCTGCGGTCGAGCGCCGCCATGGTGCGATCAAGCCCGGGCGAATCATCGTCGAGCCAAACGCCGAACACCTTGGCGTAGATCGAAGCGAGTCCGGCGACGCGAAGTCCCGCGCCAGGGCCGTCAAGCTTGGCGCCGGCACCGGCCAGCATCCAATATTGCGCGGCAAGCGACGACGGGATGAGCTGCGCCGCCTCGGCCGGGTGGCAGCAGAGCGCAGCGGAGATGCGGCGAAGCGCTGGCTTATCCGGTGTCATCGCCTCGAGCCGCGTCATGATCGTGTCGAACACGCGATCCCGTGGGCTTTGCTCCGGCGTCGCGGGCTTGGACTTGGCAAGCACCTCGGCATCGATCTCGGCCTGGAAGGCTCTGAGGATGTCCGTCTTGCAGGTGAACTCGCGGCGAAGGTCGGCGAGGCCCAC
>DATDLA010000001.1:0-4604 GCA_036519535.1 Methyloceanibacter sp. | reverse complement strand
ATTTGGCGCTTGTGTCGCTCGAGACCCTGCTTGCCGGCGTGCTCAACGCCAATCAGAGATTTGCCGCCGCGGCCGGTGCTCCGGTGCTGCTCAATGTCTCGCTGATCGCGACGCTGCTGCTCGCCCCCTACTTCCAAAGCGCGGGCTACGCCGCCGCCTGGGGCGTGCTCATTGCCGGCGTGGCGCAGGTCATCCTGGTCGCGGTGGACGCCGAGATGAGGGGCGTCGGCATCAGGTTGCGCATGCCGACGCTGGACGCCAACACCCGCCGCTTCTTGAAGGCGCTCGGGCCAGCTATCGTCGGCGCCGGCGGCGTGCAGCTTGCGCTCTTCGCCGACACGCTGATCGCCTCCTTCCTGCCGACCGGTGCGCTGTCGGCGCTCTATTACGCCGACCGCATCAACCAGCTTCCCATCGGCGTGGTCGGCATTGCCGTCGGCACCGTGCTCTTGCCGGAGATGTCGCGGCGGCTCGCCGCCGGCGACACGCGCGGCGCGGCTCTGGCGCAAGCACGCGGCATCCAATTGGCGCTGCTGATGACCGTGCCAAGCGTCGCCGGCGCAATCGCTATTCCCGATCTCATCATGCGGGCTCTGTTTGCCCGTGGCGCTTTCACCGTGGCCGATGCCGCGGCCGCTGGCGCCACGCTCGCGGCCTACGCCATCGGGCTCCTGCCCTTCGTCATGATGCGGAGCTTCACCGCGCCCTTCTATGCCCGTGGCGACACGCTGACCCCGGTCAAGGCCGCGCTCCTTGCCGCCGCCGTGAATATCGCGCTGAAAGTGGTGCTGATGGGTCCGCTCGCTCAAGTTGGGCTTGCGCTTGCGACCAGCGTCGGCGCCTGGATCAATCTGACGCTGCTCACCATCTTCGCCAGGCGCCGCGGCTTTGCCGTGTCGGGCGCCGGGCTTCGCCCGGTGGTCAGGCTGTTCCTCGCGGGCGCGGTGCTCGCCGTCGTGCTCTATTTCGGCAGCCTCGTGCTGGGCCAGGCGTTCGCGGGGCTTACGCACTTTCGCGAGGAGACCAAGCTCGCGGTGCTCCTCCTCATCGGCACCATCGTCTATGCGGCAACGGTCCTGCTGCTGCTTGGCCGCGACTGGCTCTTGCATCTCTTGAAGGACGTCGGCACCGATGCCGACGCGCCGGCGTCGAAGACACCACAGCCGCCTGACCCCACTTCAGACTCGTCGGCGCTGCCCGACAACACGCCCCCGCCAACCGTCTAGAGGAGGTCGATCAGCTCGACATCGGCGACCTCGATCGGGCGGCCAAGGAAGATGGCGCCCACCCGCGCAAACCGCTCAGGCGAGTCGGTGGCGAAGAAGCGCATGGATGACGCCCCTTTGGTCTCATTGCTCATGCCTTTGGCCACGAGCGCATCTGCGACCGCGGCCGCCGTGGTTTCGGCGGAGTCGACCATGGCGACATCCTTGCCGATCGCCTGGCGGATGGCGGAAGCGAGCACCGGGAAGTGGGTGCAGCCGAGCACGATGGTGTCCGGAGCCGCCGCCCCCTCGAACAGCGACCCGAGATAGCTCGTCGCCGCGGCGGTGGTGACGGAGGAATCCGTCCAGCCCTCTTCGGCGAGCGCGACGAACACCTGGCAGGGCCGCTGCACCACGCTCATCCCGCCTTGCAGCGCGTGGATGGCTTTGGGGTAGGCCTCGCCCTTCACCGTGCCTTCGGTGGCGATCACCGCGATGCGCCGGTTACGCGTGGCGGCGACGGCGGCGCGCGCGCCCGGCTCGATCACCCCGATCACCGGCACCGGCGCGAGCGCCAGGGCCAAGGGCTCAAGCGCCACGGCGGAAGCCGTGTTGCAGGCGATCACCACCATCTTCACGCCCTCGGCGATGAGCAGCCGCGTCGCCTGCAACGCATAGGCCTGCACCGTCTCGGCACTTTTGGTGCCGTAAGGGAGGCGGGCGGTGTCGCCGAGATAGACGAACGTCTCTTGCGGCAGCCGCGCGGCCAGCGCGCGCAGCACCGTGAGCCCGCCCATGCCGGAGTCGAAGACCCCGATCGGGCGCGGGTCAGACAACCTCGAAGATCCCGAATTCCTCGAAATAGAGATCGAGGAAGCGCCGGTAGACCGCGGTGAGCTGCGCAAGATCAGCAAGGCTCACCTGCTCGTCGATCTTGTGGATGGTCTCGGTGAGCAGGCCGAACTCAACCACCGGGCACATCGCCTTGATGAAGCGCGCATCGGAGGTGCCGCCGTCGGTGGAAAGCGACGGCGTGATCCCGGTGATCTCACGCACCGCCTGGGTCAGGATCGAGTCGAGCTGCCCCGGCGCGGTTAAGAAGGTGTGGCTCGGCGGCTCGAAGGCAAGCTCGTAATCGAGTTCGCCGGCGCCGAGGATTTTCGCCGCGAGCTCACTTATCTTGGTCTGCAGCGAGTCGGCCGAGTGGCGGTCGTTGTAGCGGATGTTGAACATCGCCTCAGCCTTGACCGGGATGACATTGCTGGTGGCGTTGCCGACGTCGATGCTGGTCACCTCGAAATTCGACGGCGAGAAGTAGGCGCTGCCGAAGTCGAGCGGCTGGTCGTAGAGCCGCGCCAGAAGCGCGACGAGACCTTTCAGCGGGTTCTTGGCGAGATGCGGATAGGCCACGTGCCCTTGCACGCCGGTGACCGTGAGCCGCCCATTGAGGCTGCCGCGCCGCCCGATCTTGATGGCTTCGCCGAGGCGGGTGGCGTTGGTCGGTTCGCCCACCAGCGCATGGTCGGGCTGCTCGCCATTGGCGGCCATCCACTCGAGCACCTTGGGCGTGCCGTTGATCGCCGGGCCCTCCTCATCGCCGGTGATGAGCAGGCTGATGGTGCCGGGAATGTCGTCGCCCTTGGTTCTAGCGAAATCGAGAGCGGCCGCGGCGAAAGCGGCGATGGCTCCCTTCATGTCGGCGGCACCTCTTCCATAGAGCATGCCGTCCTCCACCACCCCGCCGAACGGAGGGTAGGTCCACAGATCTTCATCCCCCGGCGGCACCACGTCGGTGTGCCCGGCAAAGCAAAGATGAGGGGACCCTGAGCCGATGCGGGCAAAGAGATTGTCGACCGGGGGCGTGCCGTTCTCGGTGAAGGTCAGCCGCCGGCACTGGAAGCCACCGCGCGCCAAGGCCCGCTCCAGCACGTCGAGCGCGCCGGCATCGAGCGGGGTGATGCTCGGGCAGCGGATCAGGTCTCTGGCAAGTTCAACCGGCGTTTCGCTCAAGTCTGTCATGGTGCGGCCCTGCTTCTTGGCGCCCTGTATAGCCGCTTGCCGCACCGGCAGCGAGAGTTGGATGGAGCCAGGCCTAAAGCTGGGCGTCGGCTCGCATGGCGCCGAGCGGGTCGAGGCCGAAGCGGTTCGGACCCTCGGTTCCGCGCAGGAACCCGATCTCCACGAACAGCCAGACGCTAATAACCAAGGCGGCCAAGCCGGCGCCGCCGGCAAGCGCATACCACAGCGGCCTCTGCTCCTCCGGTACGGCGATGGCCACCACGATCAAGATGACGGCAACAAGAACGATCAGGAGCTGCCAGAGCAGCCACCAGCCGTTGCGGTCCCGGTCGTGCAGCCTCTTCACGCTGAGCGCGAAGCCGATCCACATATTGGCAAGGGCGACCGCGAGCACGGCCAAGCCGAGAAGTCCGGTCGGCTCGATTTGATTGGTCGCTGGGTCGACGGCGGTGTGACCGGAGGACCTCGCGATGACTTCGATGACCGCGGTGATGACACTGGCCGCAGCCCCCACGGCGATGGTCGCCAACCACCAAGGCTTGCGGTTGATACGGCCTTTGAAGCTGAACAGAAGGTCGGTCAGGCTCATTGAATTGCACCTACTGACGGCCTCAATCCCTGAGCAGCTCGTTGATGGAGGTCTTGGAGCGGGTGCCTTCATCCACGGTCTTCACGATCACGGCGCAATAAAGCGACGGGCCCGGCGCGCCGTTGGGCAGCAATTTGCCCGGCATGGTTCCCGACACCACCACGGAAAAGGGTGGGACGCGCCCTTGCAAGACTTCGCCGGTGGCGCGATTGACGATCTTGGTCGACTGGCCGAGATAGACGCCCATCGACAACACCGAGCCTTCGCCGACGATCACGCCCTCGGCGACCTCGGCGCGGGCGCCGATGAAGCAATTGTCCTCGATGATCACCGGGTTGGCTTGCAGCGGCTCGAGCACGCCGCCGATGCCGGCGCCGCCCGAGAGATGCACGTTCTTGCCGATCTGCGCGCAGGAGCCGACCGTGGCCCAGGTGTCGACCATGCTGCCGCTATCGACACGTGCCCCGAGATTGACGAAGGAGGGCATCAGCACCACGCCCGGCGCGATATAGGCCGAGCGGCGCACGATGGCGCCCGGCACCACGCGGAAGCCAGCCTCCTTGAAGTCCTTGGCCTTCCAATGGGCGAATTTGGTCGGGACCTTGTCGAACCAGGCGCCGCCGGCAGGTCCGCCATCGACCTTCTGAGGATCGTTGAGGCGGAAGGAGAGCAGGATCGCCTTCTTCAGCCACTGATTCACCACCCATTGGCCGTCGACCTTCTCCGCCACGCGCGCCTCGCCCTTGTCGAGCAGGTCGAGGGTTTCGTCGACCGCGTCGCGCACCACGCCC